>NZ_JBHWIE010000012.1:0-71669 GCF_042732085.1 Actinosynnema sp. NPDC059797 | reverse complement strand
GCGGCCTCCGCCGCCGATCGCGCGTCGTGCCCCCGCCCGCGGGTCGGGCGGCGTCGGGACCGGGCCGCTCAACCTGCCGGGGGCCGGTCGGCCCGCCGGGGGCAGAATCGACCGGGTGCAGATCGGGATGCTCGGACCGTTCGAGGTCCGCACGGACGACGGCGTCTCGGCAGGCGTGCCGGGCGCCCGGTTGCGCGCGTTGTTGATCGCGCTCGCGCTCGAACCCGGCCGCGTGGTCCCGAAGGCGGCGCTGGTCGACTGGATCTGGGGCGAGCACCCGCCGTCCGACGCGGCGAACGCCCTGCAACGCCTGGCCTCCCGGTTGCGCAGGGTGCTGCCGGGCGGTGCGGTCGACGGCCAGGCGGGCGGCTACCGGCTGGCGGTGGACCCCGATTCCGTCGACGCCGTGCGGTTCGAACGCCTCGTCGGCCGGGCCCGGGACGCCGAGGAGGCGCGGCGGGCGGACCTGCTGCGCGAGGCCCTGGGCCTGTGGCGCGGCACGGCCATGCAGGACGTGGGCCTGGAGGACAGCGCGGCGTTCGACGCGGCGGTCACCCGGCTCGAAGGGCTGCGCCTGGCCGCGCTGGAGGACCGGTTCGAGGCCGAGGTCCGCCTCGGCCGCGGTGCGGAGCTGGTCGCGGAGCTGACCGAGCTGGTGGCCGCGCACCCGGTGCGGGAGCGGCTCGTCGCCGCGCTGATGCGCGCCCTCGGCGCGGCCGGCCGCAGCACCGAGGCGCTGGTGGTGTACCAGCGGGCCCGCGAAGCCCTCGCCGACGCGCTGGGCGTCGACCCGTCACCGGAGCTGTCCGCGCTGCACGTCGCGCTGCTGCGGGGCGAGGTGGGTCGGCGGGAGGAGGACCGGAGGACCAACCTGCGCGCCGAGCTGACCAGCTTCGTCGGCAAGGACGCCGACGTCGCCGCGGTCCGGGGTCTCGTCGGCGGGCACCGGCTCACCACCCTGATCGGGCCGGGTGGCTCGGGGAAGACCAGGCTGGCCGCGGAAACCGTGCGCGCCCTGCTCCCCGACCTGCCGGACGGCGCGTGGCTGGTGGAGCTGGCCCCCGTCGGCGCGGGCGGTGACGTGGCGCAGCCGACGCTCGCCGTGCTCGGCCTGCGGGAGCCGCTGCTCGGCGGGACCTCGGACGCGGAGCCGGTGGAGCGGGTCGTCGCCGCGCTCCGCGAGCGGGAGGCGCTGCTGGTCCTGGACAACTGCGAGCACGTGATCGACGCGGCGGCGAAGTTCGCCCACCGGCTGCTCGGGGAGTGCCGGCGGCTGCGGGTCCTCGCGACGAGCCGGGAACCGCTCGGCATCACCGGCGAGGCGCTGTGGTCGGTCGAGCCGCTGGCGCTGCCCTCGGCGGACGCCGACCCGCGCGCGATCGAGTCCTCCCCGGCCGTCCGGCTGCTGCGGGACCGGGCCGGCGCGGTGCGCAAGGACCTCGCGGTCGACGCGGCCGCGTTGGCGACCATGGCGCGCGTCTGCCGGGCGCTGGACGGGATGCCGCTGGCCATCGAACTCGCCGCGGCCAGGCTGCGCACCATGTCCCTCGACCAGCTCGCCAACCGGCTCGACGACCGGTTCCGCCTGCTGACCGGCGGCAGCCGCACCGCCCTGCCGCGGCACCGGACCCTGCGCGCGGTCGTCGACTGGAGCTGGGAGCTGCTCAACGACGCCGAACGGGTGGTCCTGCGCAGGCTCTCGGTGTTCTCCGGCGGCGCGAGCCTGGAGGCGGCCGAGCGGGTCTGCGCGGGCGGCGACGTCGAGGCGTGGCAGGTGCTCGAACTGCTGACCGCGCTGACCGAGAAGTCGCTGGTGCTCACCGAGGGCGACGCGGCGCCGCGCTACCGGATGCTGAGCACCGTCAAGGAGTACGCCGCGCAGCGGCTCGCCGAAGCGGGCGAGGCGGACCTGGCGCGCCGCGCGCACCTCGCGCACTTCACCGAGCTGGCCGAGACCGCGGAGCCGCACCTGCGCCGCGCCGAGCAGCTGGAGTGGCTGGCCCGGCTGGAGGCCGAGCACGACAACGTCGCCGCCGCGATGCGCGGCGCGCTGGCGGCCGGCGAGGCGCACGAGGCGATGCGGCTCGCCGCGGCGGCCGGCTGGTACTGGTGGCTCGGCGGGCACAAGGCCGAGGGCAACGAACTGATCATGGCGGCCACCGCCGTGCCCGGCGAGGTGCCCGACGAGGTCCGGGCCGTCGTGTACGCGTTCGTCACGGCGTTCCTGACCTCCGGGCGGGGCAGCGACCAGCGCCACGCGCGGGACTGGATCCGCAGCGCGGCCGAGATCAGCGGGCGGATCCCCGGCCTGCACCCGGTGGTGGGGCTCATCGTCGCGCTGGAGCGCACGCTGCACGTGGCGGAGGGGTTCCGGCCGGACGGGTTCCCGCCCGACGCGTTCCAGTCCGCGTTCGAACCGCTGCTCGCCGACGGGGACCCCTGGGTGCGCGCCCTCGCCCGGCTGCACCTCGGCAAGGGCCGGATCGTGCTCGGCCACGGCGGGCGGGACGCGGACGCCTACCTGGAGGCGGCGCTCGCCGAGTTCCGCGCGATCGGCGAGCGGTGGGGCACCTCGTTCGCCCTGACCGAGCTGGCGGACCGGATCGCCGTGCGCGGCGAGTTCGCCGGCGCGTGCGAGCACTACGAGCACGCCATCGCGGTCGTCACCGAGGTCGGCGCCGTCGAGGACGTCGTGCGGATGCGGGCGCGGCAGGCCCAGCTGCACTGGCTGGCCGGTGACGAGGGGGCGAGCCGGGCCGCCCTGGCGGAGGCGCAGCGGCACGCGGAGCGGGTCGCCTGGCCGGAGGCGCTGACCGACCTCGCCATGGCGAAGGCGGAGCTGGCCCGCTGGCGCGGCGACGTCGAGCAGGCGCGCCGGCAACTCGGCGTCGCCACGGCCCTGCTCGGCGATGACGCCGAGCAGCCGAGCCTCCGCGCGATGAGGCACGACTTCCTCGGCTACCTCGCCGAAGGGG
Organism: Actinosynnema sp. NPDC059797; assembly: GCF_042732085.1. NCBI lineage: Bacteria > Bacillati > Actinomycetota > Actinomycetes > Pseudonocardiales > Pseudonocardiaceae > Actinosynnema > Actinosynnema sp. NPDC059797. The sequence continues at coordinate 68,694 of NZ_JBHWIE010000012.1, read as the reverse complement.
TCGACGAGGCCCGCGAGCACCGCGTCGCGGCCTTCCGGGCGACCACCGAGGCCGGTCACCCGTCCCTGACCGCGCAGGTGCTCGTCGGGGTCGCCGACCTGGCGCTGCGCCGCGAACGGCACGAGCAGGCCGCGCGGCTGCTCGCCGCGAGCGCCGCCGTGCTCGGCCTGCCGGACCGCTCCCGCCCGGACGTGGCCCGGATCGAGGAGGCCGCGCGGCGCCGGCTCGGCGACGCGCGGTTCACCGAGGTGGTGCGGGAGGAGGCGGACTGGCGGGAGCTGGTCGCGGACGCGCTCGCCCCGTGAACCCGGCACCCTGAACCCGCCACCGCGAACCCGGCTACGGGGCCGTTCCGGTCCAGGTGACCGGCAGTTCGTGGACGCCGTAGATGTTCATGTCGGTCCGGAGCCTCACCTCGTCGGCGGGCACGGCGAGTTCGAGCGTGGGGAAGCGGCGCAGCAGGCCGGCGAAACCGGCGCGCATCTCGATGCGGGCCAGCTGCTGGCCGAGGCACTGGTGGACGCCGTGGCCGAAGCCCAGGTGACCGCGGGCCACGCGGCGGAGGTCCAGGGCGTCGGGGTCGTCGAAGCGCCGGGGGTCGTGGTTGGCGGCCAGCAGCGAGAGGACGACGGTCGAGCCCTTGCCGATCGTCTCGCCGCCCAGCTCCAAGTCCTCCACCGCGTAGCGGTAGAAGACGTCGACGACGGACAGGTGGCGCATCAGCTCCTCGACGGCGCCGGGCAGCAGCTCCGGGTCGGCGCGCAGCGCGGCCAGCTGGCCGGGGTTCTCCAGGAGCGCGAAGGCGCCGAGCGCCAGCATGTTCGCGGTCGTCTCGTGGCCCGCGAGCAGCAGCAGGAAGGCGATGCCGACCAGCTCCTCGGAGGTGAGGTCGTCGTTGCGGGCCAGGTCGGACAGCACGTCCTCGTCGGGTTCGGCGCGCTTGCGCGCGACCAGCTCGCCCAGGTACGAGGTCAGCGCGCCGTACGCGGCCACCTTGTCCTCCAGCGTCACCTCCTTCTCCAGGAACTTCGCGGAGTTGACCTGGAAGGTCTCCCGGTCCGCGTACGGGACGCCGAGCAGTTCGCAGATCACCAACGAGGGCACCGGCAGCGCGAACGCCTTGACCAGGTCGACCGGCGGGGTCAGGCGCGCCATCTCCGCCAACTGCCGCTCGGCGACCTCGACGACGTGCTCCTCGAGCAGCTTCATGCGCTTGACGGTGAAGGCGCCGGTGAGCAGCCGCCGCAGCCGGGTGTGGTCCGGCGGGTCCATGCTGATGAACAGGCCGGGCGTCTGCGGCGACGGCTCGGTGGCGGTGGGCATCCCGGGGGTCTCGTACGGCAGGTGGATGACGCCGAGGTCCTGGCGTGAGCTGAACCGGGTGTCGGCCAGGGCCTGGCGGACCTCGTGGTAGCCGGTGACGAGCCAGCCCTCGTGGCCGTCGGGGAAGGCCAGGGGGCTGACCGGACGGGCGTCGCGCAGCCGGGTGATCGCGCTGGGCGGGTCGAAGGGGCCGGCGTCGCGCTCCATGGGGAGGCCCTGGGGGACGGGGACCGTTCGGCTCATCGGGTGTCCTCTCGTGGTGGTCGCCACCACGATCACCGGAGGTCCTGACACGGGGCTGACACGGCCCGGACACCGGCGGCCCCCGCACCGCCCCCGCACCGCCCCCGCCCCGGCGTCGTCAGCGGGCGAGCCTCGCGCGGGCCTCGTCGGTGAGCGGGGTGAAGAAGTTGACCAGGTTGCCGTCGGGGTCGCGGAACAGCAGGGAGCGGTTCCCCCACGGCATGGTGCTCGGCCCCTGCACGATCTCGGGGGCGACGGCCAGGCCCACCAGCCGCTCGTGCTCCCGGTCGACGTCCTCGACGAGGAACTCGAGGATCGCGGTCCGGTTCGACCCGGGCACGGCCGCCCCGGCGCCGAACAGCGCCATCGTCTCGGCGCTGCCGATGGCCAACGTGCACGACGGGCCCGCGAACTCGGCGAACTGCTCGGCGGGTCGCCGGGCGTCGAGGCCGGTGACCTGCTCGTAGAACCGGACGAGCCGGGCGACGTCGTGGGTGATGACGCGGGTGGAGACGAGCTGCACGGTGGGTCCTTCCTGCGGTGGAGGCCGGTTCCGTTCCGTCCTCCGGGGACACCGGGCACGCTAGGGGCGATAGTGGACAGGATCCGCCCGGTATCGGGAAGATCCGGTGCGTGACCCGGCCCATGGCTCGCGTGCTGGCCCTGCTGGAGATCCTCCAGGGCGGGGGCACCCGGACGGTCGCCGAGCTGGCCGGGCGGCTCGACGTGGACGAGCGCACCGTCCGCCGCTACGTCGACCACCTCCTCGACCTGGGCATCCCGGTCCGCTCGGTGCGCGGGCGGTACGGCGGGTACCGCCTGTCCCCCGGCTACCGGATGCCCCCGCTGATGCTCAGCGGCGAGGAGGCGCTGGCCGTCCTGCTCGGCCTGGTCGCGGGCCGGCGGGCCGGGTTGATCAGCACTTCGGTCGCGGCGACCGAGAGCGCGGCGGCGAAGGTCCGGAGAGTGCTGCCCGAAGCCCTCGGCCGCCGGCTCGACGCGCTGCTGGAGGTCGCCGACTTCACCGCGCCCGCACGACCGGCGCTCACGGCGGAGGCCGAGGTGCTGCTCACCGTCGCGGAGGCGGCACGGGATCGTCGTCCGGTCGAACTCGCCTACGTCGCCTCGCACGGCGGTGCCGGTGAACGCGTCGTCCACCCGTACGGGGTCGTGGCCCACTCCGGGCGCTGGTACCTGACCGGCTTCGACTCCGTCGGCGGGCGGGTGCGGACGTTCCGCGTCGACCGGATCACGGCCGTCGGGACGCTCGCCGGGACGTTCGACGTGCCGGCCGGGTTCGACGCGGCCCGGCAGGTGCTGACCGCCATCGCCGAGGCGCCGCACCGGCACGAGGTGTCCGTGCGGATCCGCGCGACGCCCGAGCAGGTCCGCTCCGTCTTCCCGCCGTCCGTCGCCGTGCTGGAGGAGGTCCACTCCGGCACCCCGTGGGTGCGGGCCCGGATACGGGCGCAACGGCTCGAGTGGATACCGCCCCTGCTCGCCGCGCTCGACCGGCCCTTCGTCGTCGAACGACCCGACGCCCTCCGCGACCTGGTGCGCGCACTGGCCGGCCGGCTCGCCGGTCACGCCGACGCGCGACCGGAGGACTGATCACGCGCCGGCTACCCGGGATCAGCCCTGGGCGAGGTCGGCGAAGCGGCTGTAGTGCAGCTGGTGCGCCACCGTGATGGTGGCCGTGGGGCCGGCGCGGTGCTTGGCCAGGATCAGGTCCGCCTCACCGGCCCGCGGGTCGTCCCGCTCCCAGGCGTCCGGGCGGTTGATCAGGATCACCATGTCCGCGTCCTGCTCCAGCGAACCGGACTCGCGCAGGTCGGAGAGCTGCGGGCGCTTGTCGGTCCGCTGCTCCGGACCGCGGTTCAGCTGGCTGATCGCGATCACCGGGATCTCCAGCTCCTTGGCGATCAGCTTCAGGTTCCGGGAGAACTCCGAGACCTCCTGCTGCCGCGACTCGGTGCGCTTGCCCGACGACATCAGCTGGAGGTAGTCCACGACCAGCAGCCGCAGGTCGTGGCGCTGCTTGAGCCGTCGCGCCTTGGCCCGGATCTCCATCATCGTCAGGTTCGGCGAGTCGTCCACGAACAGCGGGGCCTCGCTGATCTCGCTCATCCGCCGGGCGAGCCGCGTCCAGTCGTCGTCGCTCATCCGGCCGCTGCGCATGTCGCCGAGCCGGATGCGGGCCTCGGCGGACAGCATGCGCATGACGATCTCGGTGCGCGACATCTCCAGCGAGAAGATGGCGCTGGTCAGGCCGTGCTTCACCGAGCACGAGCGGGCGAAGTCGAGGCCCAGGGTGGACTTGCCCACGCCGGGGCGGGCCGCGACGATGATCATCTGGCCGGGGTGCAGGCCGTTGGTCAGCTCGTCGAGGTCGGCGAAGCCCGTGGGGATGCCCAGCGACGCGCCGCCGCGCGAGGCGATGGCGTCGATCTCGTCCATGGTGGGCTGGAGCAGGTCCTCCAGCGCCACGTAGTCCTCGGTGGTGCGCCGCTCGGTCACCTCGTAGATCGCCGCCTGGGCCCGGTCGACGACCTCGTCGACGTCCGCGCCCTCCGCGCCGTTGTAACCCAGCTGCACGATCCGCGTGCCGGCCTCCACCAGCCGCCGCAGCACCGCCTTCTCCGCCACGATCTCGGCGTAGTAGGAGGCGTTGGCCGCGGTGGGCACGGTGGCGATGAGGGTGTGCAGGTACGGCGCGCCGCCGACGCGCAGCAGCTCGCCCCGGCGCTCCAGCTCCGCGGACACCGTGATCGGGTCGGCGGGCTCGCCGCGGCCGTACAGGTCGAGGATGCAGTCGTACACCGCCTGGTGGGCCGGGCGGTAGAAGTCGTTGGGCGCGAGGACCTCGACCACGTCGGCGATCGCGTCCTTGCTCAGCAGCATCCCGCCCAGGACCGACTGCTCGGCGGCGAGGTCCTGCGGCGGCTGTCGTTCGAAGCCGGGCTCGGCCATGCCCCGGTCGTCCACCAGCGCCACCGCGCACTCACCCCAATCTGCTGCCGTGCAGGATGTTGTACCCCGTGGGTCCGACATTTCGCGGGCACCACGCCAGGGATTCAGCGACGCTAGAGCCACCCGGATGGCGCAGGCAAACGCGCCTGTGGACAACCTGGTGGACAGGTTGGGGATGGTGACGGCGAGCTGACCACAGGGCTGGGGAAAGCTGTGGACAACCTGGGCACAACTCGGTCGGTGACGGAAGTTTTGCCAGGTCAAGCCCTGTGGATAATTTTGTGGACAAGTCCTTTGTCACACCATCGGCGTGTCGCGCGCAACGGGCTCCTCGGCGTGTCGCGCACGGGGTGTCACAAGAGTTGTCCACAGGCGGACGCGCGAAGGCGCCGCCCGACCGGGGAGACCGGTCGAACGGCGCCTCCGACGCCGAGCGGGTGGCGGTTCAGCCCGCGGCCGAGACCTCGACGGCCAGCGCGACGGTGACCTCCGGGTGCAGCCGGACGTTGACCGAGTGCTTGCCGACGGTCTTGATGTGGCCCGACAGCTCGACGGCCCGCTTGTCCAGCACGGGGCCGCCGGCGGCGCGCACGGCCGACACCACGTCGGACGAGGTGACCGAGCCGAACAGCTTCTTCGAGCCCGCCGCGGCCTTGGCCTTCAGCGTGACCGAGCCGAGGCCCTCCAGGGAGGCCTTCAGCTCCTTGGCGTGGTCCAGGTCGCGGACCCGGCGGGTGTCCTGCGCCCGGCGGATGACCTCGACCTGCTTGGCCGCGCCCTTGGTGGCGAGGATCGCCAGGCCGCGGGGCAGCAGGTAGTTGCGGCCGTAGCCGTCCTTGACCTCGACGATGTCGCCGGGGCCGCCGAGGCCGGTCACGTCAGCGGTGAGGATGAGCTTCACTGTCCCGTCCCCTTTCTCAGCGAGCGGTCGAGGTGTAGGGCAGCAGCGCCATCTCGCGGGCGTTCTTGACGGCGACCGCGACGTCGCGCTGGTGCTGGCTGCAGTTGCCGGTCACCCGGCGAGCGCGGATCTTGCCCCGGTCCGAGATGTACTTCCGGAGCAGGGTGGTGTCCTTGTAGTCGATCAGGTTGGCGTTGCGGTCCTTGCAGAACGCGCAGACCTTCTTCTTGGGCTTGCGCACAGGCGGCTTGGCCATGTGTGTACTCCTGGTGACGCGGAAGAGTGGTGGTGGACCGGTGCGGTCTAGAAGGGGGGCTCGTCGGCGAAGCCACCGGAGCCGGCCGGGGGCGCGGAGCCCCACGGGTCGTCGGCCGGTGCGCCACCGCCACCGCCGCGGGACTGGCCGCCGCCGCCGAAGCCGCCGCCGCCGTCACCCCGGCTCACCTTGTTGACCTTCGCGGTCGCGTAGCGCAGTGAGGGGCCGATCTCGTCGACCTCCAGCTCGATGACCGTGCGCTTCTCGCCCTCCTTCGTCTCGAAGGAGCGCTGGCGCAGTCGCCCGGTCACGAGCACGCGCGAGCCGCGGGTGAGGGACTCGGCCACGTTCTCCGCGACCTGCCGCCACACGTTGCACCGCAGGAACAGCGCTTCGCCGTCCTTCCACTCGCCGCTCTGGCGGTCGAAGGTCCGGGGCGTGGAGGCGACCGTGAAGCTCGCCACCGCGGCGCCGGACTGGGTGAAGCGCAGTTCCGGATCGGCGGTCAGGTTCCCGACCACCGTGATCGTCGTCTCGCCTGCCATGGTCCGGGCAGCCCCTTACGCCTTGGCCGCGGCCTTGGCGGCGGCCTTCGCGGCCTTGGCGGGCTCGCGCCGCAGGACCTTGGTCCGCAGGATGGTCTCCTGGAGGCCCAGCTGGCGGTCCAGCTCCTTCACCGCTTCCGGCGTCGAGGTCAGGTCCAGCACGGCGTAGATGCCCTCGCTGTGCTTGTTGATCTCGAAGCTGAGCCGGCGCTTGCCCCAGACGTCGACCTTCTCCACGTTGCCGCCCGACGTGCGGATGACGTTGAGGAACGTGTCGAGGGACGGCGCGATCGTGCGCTCGTCGAGACTGGGGTCGAGGATGACCATCACTTCGTAATGACGCATGTAGACCACTCACCTCCTGTGGACTCGGCGGCCACGGACGTTCCGTGGCAGGAGGGTCGTCGCGTCAGCAACCCGTCCAGCGTAACAGGCGCCCGGGTGTGCCCCCGTCGCGGCTGCTCAGGGCTCCGTCGCGGCTGCTCAGAGCTTCCATGCCTGGTAGTTCGCGAACGCCGCCTCGGTGATCCGGGTGCCGCGGTTGTGGTCGCCGAGGCCGTACGCGTGCACCGCGATGCCGCACACCGTCGAGCACCCGGCCGCGCGGACGACCGAGCCGTCCTGCCCGCCGACGGTGTCGAGGTGGTAGGCGAGCTGGCGGGTGTAGGAGGCGCTGATCGAGCTGGAGGTGGACCACTGGGTGCCGGCGGGTTTGTCCTGCGGGTAGCCGGAGCTGCCGACCGCGGTGCCGTCGAGCGACGCGGTGGTCCAGCTCATGCCGTACCAGCCGGTGGCGGTGCCGACCGCGCAGTCGAGCTCGAGACCGGCGTAGTCGTACTCCGGGTTCGCGTTCAGGGTCCACCCGGTGACGCTGTGGGCGCTGGTCACGCCGCAGCTCCCGAACGGCGACGAGCCGCCGTCGCGGCCGGGGTGGACGGCGAAGTTCGTGTTCCACGCGCCGCCGCTGCCGCCGGAGTGCGCGCAGTGGCCCGCGGTGGCGACCGCGTTCGACGCGTACAGCCAGCCGGTGCACCAGCCCGCGGAGCCGTTCGGCTTGGTGAAGGTGACCTGGACGTCGGCGCTCGCGGGGTACGTCGTGGTGTCGGTGACCCGCGTGCGCCCGTCCGGCGGGATGATCGACTGGGCGGCGAGGCCGTCGGGCGCCCCGTCCGGGACCCCGGGTCGCGGTGCGGCGGGGCGGACGCCCTCCGCGTCGGCGGGGTCGCCGGTGCCCGCGAACCCGGCGGTGGCGCGGCCGACCCCCGCGGCCGGGGCGGTGGGACCGACCCGGCCGTCGCTCGAGACCGGCGTGTCGGGTGGGGGCGGCGCGGCGGTGGCGCGGGCGCCGCCCACCGCGGTGAGGGTCGCGGTGAGCGCTGCGGCGAGGGTCGCGGTGAGGGCGAGTGCGGACAGCGCGGAGGGTGCTCGTCTGGCCATCGGAGATCCCCCTTCGGGGCTCGCGGAGGTGACGAGTAGTGACGATCCCAGTGCCGGGCGTGATCAATCGGCGGGCGAACGCAGCAACAACGCGCGGCCCGGTTGGGCCTTGCGGAGGAGTTGGCGGCCGTGTTCCCGGCCGGATGTCAGGTGGATCGGGTGCCAGGCGGGGCGGGTGTCAGGCGCGCGGGGTGTCAGGCGACTGCCCGGCGCAGCACCCAGGTCCGCACGAGCGCGCCCGTGACGCAGGCCAGCATCAGCACCGCGAGCAGCACCGGGGCCGCGACCCCGCCGCCCATCCGGCCCAGGCCGGGCAGCGCCTGGGCGTGGCCCGCGGTCTGCACGCCGTCCGCGTCGCCCGCGCTCGGCAGCTCGTAGCCGGGCCGGTAGCCGCTGACCCCGCCGCCGTAGCGCACGCCCGGCGACGGCGCGTACTGGCCGGGCACGGCGAACGGCAGGGCGCCGTAGTTGAGCAGCGGCACGCGGCCGAAGTTCCCGCTCCACGGGTTCGAGCCGTACAGCGGCACGTCGAGGCCGCCCACGCCGCCGACCGGGGTGAACGGGCGCTGCGGGTCCGGCGTGGCGCCGGGGGTGCCCGTGCCCGGGTTGGCGCCGGGCCGGCCGGTCTGCGGGGGCGGCGTGCCACCGGGGGCCGGCGGCGGCGTGGTGCCAGGGGGCGGCGGCACGATCCCGCCCACGGCCTGCTGCGAGGCGTCCGCGATCGCCTTCGACCCGTCCTGGACCGGCGCGGCCACGCCGTTCACGACCTTGGCCGTCACGCCGCACAGCTTGGTCAGCTCGGTCCGCACGGCGCCGGTCAGCGTGGTGATGATCGGCCCGAGCAGCGGCAGCTTGTTCAGCTCCGCGTTGACCCGGTTCGCGATCTCGCCGCCGGTGATCACCGTCTCGCCCGCCTGGATCGAGCCGATCGGGATGGGCGGCAGCGCGGTGAACGCCCGCTTGAACGGCTCGGCCAGCGGCGGGCCGAGCAGCGGCACCGCGCGCACCAGGTTGACCACCGGGTCGAGCACCGCGCCGGTGCTCAGCGCCACCGGGGTGCCCGGCGCGCCCTGCACCGTCGCCGCGCAGCTGCCCACGACCACCGGTTCCGCGGCCGCGGCCGTCCCGGGACTCGCCACGACGCCCGCCGTGCCGGCCGCGAACACCACGGCGACCGCGCCGAACAGCCGGGTGAGCCGGGTCCGCATGTGCTGCCTCCTGGTGCGCCGCACGTCGTTTCCTACTTACAAGTAACGAGCGTAGGTCCTGATGGTGACGCGAACCACCCCCTGGAACCCACGTTTTCCGCATCGCCGATCCCGACCGCGGTGTTGCGCTTCCCCATTACCCTGCACACCATGCGCATCGGGGCCCACGTTTCCCGCGACGACGACCCGCTCGGCGCGGCAGCCGAACGCGGCGCCGAGGTCGTCCAGTTCTTCCTGGCCGACCCGCAGGGGTGGAAGGCGCCCGCCGCGCACCCGCGGGCCGACGAGCTGCTGGCCTCGGACGTGGACGTGTTCGTCCACGCGCCCTACGTGGCGAACGTGGCGTCGCTGAACAACCGGGTCCGCATCCCGTCCCGCAAGCTGGTGCTCCAGCACGCCGAGGCCGCCGCGAAGGTCGGCGCCAAGGGCCTGGTCGTGCACGGCGGCCACGTGACCAAGGGCGAGGACCCGCTGGCGGGCGTGGCCAACTGGCGGAAGATGTTCGAGCGGCAGGCGGAGGAGGGCGGGTTCGCCACCCCGATCCTGATCGAGAACACCGCGGGCGGCGACAACGCCATGGCGCGGACCTTCGAGATGCTGGCCAGGCTGTGGGACGCGGTCGGCGAGTTCGGCGCCGGGTTCTGCCTGGACACCTGCCACGCGTTCGCCTCCGGCGAGGACCTGGTGGGCGTCGTCGACCGGGTCCGGGCCATCACCGGCCGCGTCGACCTGGTGCACCTCAACAACTCGCGCGACCCGTTCGGCTCCGCGCGCGACCGCCACGCCAACATCGCCTCCGGCACGATCGACCCGGAGCAGCTCGTCGCGGTGGCCGCCGCCGCGGGCGCGCCGGTCGTGGTCGAGACGCCGGACGAGGGCCAGGCCGCCGACATCGCGTTCCTCCGCGAGCACCTGGTCCGATGAGCTCGACGCGGGAGACGTCCGCGCCCGGGCGCGCGGACGTCGGTCCCCGGCCGCCGGGGCTCGGCCGCCTCGCGCTCGCCGCCCTGGTCCTGCTGTGCGGCGTCACGCTGTTCGCGGGCTTCCTCAACAAGGACCGCTGCACCGGACCGGTCTACGACCAGTGGGGCCGCAGCGCGCCGGACTACGCGAAGCGCAACAAGGCCGACGTCTGCTACTCCGACATCCAGCACCTGTGGATCGGGCGCGACGTCGACCGGCACGTGTTCCCGTACGTCAACGGCGGCATCACCAGCGGGGGCGTGCTGGTCGGCGGGGTGGTCGAGTACCCGGTGCTGACCGGCCTGCTGATCTGGATGGGCGCGTTCTTCGCGCAAACCGACGGGGCGTTCCTGCTGTTCTCGGCGCTGCTGATGGCGCCGTTCGGCCTGGCGACCGGGTACCTGCTCGGGAAGCTGAGCCGGTGGCGGGCGCTGATCTGGGCGCTCGGGCCGCCGCTGGTGCTCTACGCGTTCCACAACTGGGACCTGCCGGTCGTGCTCTGCGCGGTGGCGGCGGTGTACGCGGTGCACCGGGGCTGGGGCGGGCGCGAGCGGCCGCTGGTGGACCGCGCGGTGGTCGCGGCGGTGCTGCTCGGCGTCGGGTTCGCGTTCAAGGTCTACCCGGCGATCTTCGTGCTGCCCCTGTGCCTGTACGTGCTGACCGGCGGCCCCGGTGGCCGCGAGCTGCCCGCCGGCAAGCGGTACGACCCGGTGGGCGCGACCCGCGTGGCGCTGGTGGCGGTGCTCACCGCGGTGGTGATCAACCTGCCGTTCGCGGTGGCCGGGCCGGAGGGCTGGCGGGCCTCGTTCGAGTTCCAGGGCCTGCGGCGGGTGGACATCACCACCAACTCGGTCTGGTTCTGGTCGATGCGGCCGTTCATGGCGGACGAGACCATGCAGTCGGTGGTGTCGGTGCTCTCGCCGCTCACCATCCTGCTGTCGTTCGCGCTGGCGTGCCGGCTCGGGTGGCGGCGCTACCAGGCGGAGGGCACCTACCCGTGGGTGCCGGTGTCGGCGGCCATGCTGTGCGGGTTCCTGCTGCTGCACAAGGTGCACTCGCCGCAGTACACGCTGTGGCTGGTGCCGATGTTCGTGCTGCTGCGGGTGAACTGGGGCTGGGTGGCGGCGTACTTCGCCGCCGACCTCGCGATGGGCATCGGCATCTTCCGCTGGTACTACGCCATCGAGTCCGGCCTGCCGACCGGCATCTACGACGGGTTCGCGGCGCAGGCCGTGGTGATCGGGGTGTGGGGGCGGGCCGCGCTGCTGGCGGCGCTGTTCCTGGTGTTCCTGCGGTCCGAGGTGACCTTCACCGACCGCCCGCTCACACGCCGGCGACCTCCCGCTCCGGTGGGCTGACCGGTTCGGGCTTCCGCCCGAACCGCAGGACGAACCGGTCCGGCGCGCCGTCGAGCGGCCCGCCCGCCGGGTCGTCGTCGCCCGCCTGCCGCACCTTGTCCAGCTCCGGCCGGTAGATCTCGCGCACCACCAGCGCGCACAGCACCAGCACCATCACGTCCCGCGCCACCACCGCGCCGAGGAACCAGTCGATCGGCAGCCCCTTGTTCTCCACGCCGAGGTAGAAGTACATCCGGGGCACCCAGACCAGCGCGTCGACCGCCATCCACGCCAGCAGCAGCCGCCAGCGCGGCAGCGCGAGCACCGCCAGCGGCACCAGCCACAGCGAGTACTGCGGGCTCCACACCTTGTTCGTCAGCAGGAACGCCGCCACCACCAGGAACCCCAGCTGCGCGAACCGCGGCCGCCGCGGCGCGGACAGGGTCACGTACCCGATCGCCGCGCAGCACACCAGGAACAGGACCGCGCTGACCGTGTTCAGCACCTCCGGCGCCTGCCCCTGCACCAGGCCCGGGTCGAAGCCCTGCCAGCCCGTCCACTGGGCGACCACGTTGTAGAGCGAGTCCGGGTCGACGCCGCGCTCGGTGTTCAAGCGGAAGAACTCCCGCCAGCCCGCCGGGTACAGCAGCGCGATCGGCGCGTTCACCGCCGCCCAGGTGACCAGGGTCGCGGCCAGCGTGGTGAAGAACGACCGCAGCTTCCCCGACCGCCAGCACAGCAGCAGCAACGGCCCGAGCAGGAACAGCGGGTACAGCTTCGCCGCGCCACCCAGGCCCAGGAGCACGCCCGCCAGCAGCGGTTTCTTCCTGGCCCACGCCAGCATGGCCGCCGTGGCGAACGCGGTGGCCAGCGTGTCGAAGTTGGTGAACGCGTGCACGACCACCAGCGGCGAGATCGCCACCAGCACCGCGTCGTACGGTCGTCGCCTGGCCAGCTGCGCCACCGCGAACGCCGTCACCAGCCACGCCAGCGCCAGCCACACCGCGGTGATGTTGAAGTACACGATCACGGTCATCGGGTCCGGCAGCCAGCCCGACTGGGCGATCACCGTCCAGCCCTGCGCCATCCGGGCGTTGAGCAGCATGAACATGCCCGTCAGCACCGGGTACTCCATGTACCGGACGTGCGCCGTCGGCTTGCCCTCGTCGTCCACCCACGACGTCTTGTAGGGGAACGTCCCCGGCTTGTCCAACCGCTCCGCGGTGTAGAGCGGGACGGTGTCGGAGTAGCACAGGGCGACGAACTGCCTGCTGCCCCGCCAGTCCAGCTGCACCACGCCGTTGTCGTCGACGTACTGCTGGACGCACGGCGACTTCTGGAACCACGCCAGCGCCAGCGTCACGACCGCGAACAGCAGCACCACGCGCACCGGCGTCCAGAACCACTGCCTGCCGACCTGGGCGTGCCTGCCGACGGGACCGCCGACCAGCCTGCTCACCGCGCGGGCGGGCGCCTCGGTCCACGTCGGGTTGACCCGCTCCTCGGGACCGAGGGAGTCGGCGTCGTCGGCGTTCGCCTGCGTGTGAGAAGGGCTGGCCACGGGCAGCGATGCTACGGGTACCGGTCAACAACGGATGTGAGGTCCGCCGCAGGGCGTGCCCGCGGCGGACCCCGCCGATCGCCTCGGACCGGTCGCGTCAGGCCGCCGGCCAGAGCACCGCGCGCACCTGGAAACCCGGGAGCACCGCGAAGCCGACGACCGCGCCGCCCTCCGCCGCCGCGACCGCGGAGGCCGACGTGGCGCCGGCCGGCGAGCCGAGGTCCTGCACGGCGCCGCCGACCCAGCGCACCGGCCGGTCGGTCTCCCGGGCCGACGTGGAGTTGCCGATCGCGGTGCCGTCCTCCGTCGCGTCCACGACCTCGCCGGACACGTCGCCGGCGAGCGGGGCCAGCGCGGTCGGCTGACCGGCCGCGTCCCAGGACACGCCCCGGTAGAGGTTCGCGCCGTTCAGCCGCCCGACCACGGCGTTGCCCACCGCGGTGCCCGAGTCGCCCAACCCGACCACGTCGTAGCCGGTCGCCGTGATGGTGCCCAGGACCACGGTCCCGGTCGCGGTCCAGCGCGCGGCCCGCGGACCCGAGTCGGTGCCGTAGACGCCGAGCACGTCGCCGACCTCGTTCACGGAGGACCCCCAGCCCGCCAACCCGCTCGGCGTGGCCAGCGGGGTCGGGCCCGCCGCGTCCCAGCGCACGGGCCGGGCCACGCCGTCGGCGGTGTAGGCGGTGCCGGCCACCACGCCGTCGTCGTTGATCGACCTCGCGGCGTCCGTGACGCGCTGCTCGGGTGACGGGTGGGGGCCGCCCGGCAGCGCGCCGAGGTCGACCACCGCGCCGTCGGCGTTCCACTTCACCGCGTGGGAGCGGCCGTCCGAGGCGAACGAGTAGCCCACCGCGACGCCGCCCTCGTTGATCGCGAGCACGTCGCCCCACGTGCCGCCGGGCAGCAGCGGCAGCGCGGTGATCGCGCCCGACGCGTCCCACCGGACCGGTAACCGCGGCGCGGCGCCGGTGCCCGCGGTGCCGATGGCGGTGCCCGCCTCGTTGACGGCGGTGGCCGTGCTCCACGTGCTGCCCGGCAGGGTGCCGAGTTGGCCGACCACGTGGTCGGCGCCCCACCGCGCGGCGTGCGTCCGCCCGCCCGCCGTGGTCGCCTCGCCGACGACGACACCGGCCCCGTTGACGTCGGCCGCCTTGCCGTAGGCGCCGCCGGGCAGCGTCCCGAGGACGATCGGCGCGCCGGTCGAGGCGCCCGCGGTCAGAGGTGCGGACAGCACCGCTCCGGCGGCGAGCACGCCCGCCGCGACAACACTGGTCCTGCGCACAGCGAATACCCCTCAATGGTGAGTGCGGTGGAGTGCGCCGCCCGGGGAGGGCGGCGGGAGAACGGTTACCTGGAATGTGCGTTCCGATTTCACGGCAGAGGCAACCACGCCCCTGTGCCAGGATCAACGAAGATTGGTGGTGCGCGGATCACGACGGTTTTGGAGAATTTTTTCCGAGCTTTCCCGCTGGGACACGGGTGGGACGGCCCGGTATCCCGCCGGCGAGCGCGGACCTGGGTCTAATCGGTGAGCGGAACGGTCCGGTCGAACGTGCCGAACCCCGGCACCACCGTCGGCAGGGAGCCGGGGCAGTCCACCGCGCGGGCCTCGACGGTCGGTGGCTCCACCCTCGCCGCGAACCGCACGCACACCCGGACGCGGCTCGTCTCCGCGCTCCAACCGCCGCCGGCGGTGCCGGAGCCGTAGTAGGCGGCGTCGACCTCGAAGCCGCCGTCGACCACGCGTTCGGCGAACACCGCGTCCGGGTCGAGGACGACCGCTTCCGTCAACGCCGCGCCGGCGCCCTCGTGCCGCTTGGCGCGGACCGCGGCCTCCACGTGCTGCCGACCGCGTTCGGCGTTGTCGCGGGCCTCCTGCGCGGCGTACTCGACCGCTTCGTCCGCCGAGGAGCACGAGAGCGCGCAGGCCGCGACCAGCAGCGCCGGCAGGAGACCCGCTCGGATCACAGCCCCAACCTCCTCAGCGCACCGGTGAACACCTCACCGTACAACTGGTGCCCCTCCCTGGTCGGGTGCAACGACTCGGCGGCGACGGGCTGGTTGAGCACCGGCTGGTCGCCGTCGGTCCTCGTGGTCACGATGAAGTTGATCCGCGCCGGGTTGCCGCAGGCTCCCTTGCCGTTGAACGCGGCCCGCGGGTCGGCGAACTCCACGGGGATCCCCTCGGTGTTCAGGTCGAGCGCCAGCCCGCTGTACTCGATCGCGAGCAGGTCGGACATCTCGGCGAGCCAGTCGATCGTCCGGCCCGAGTAGGCCAACTCGCAGGCGGGGCCGTGTTCCAGGAGCTTGGGGTACCCCATCAGCACGATCTTGGCGTTCGGCGCCAGGCGGTGGATCTCCCGGACGGTCGTGGCGACCGACGGCATCACCTCGTTCCGGATGCGTTCGGGCGCCGCTTCCTTGAGCATCTTCGCATCGCCCTCCAGGACTTGCTCCGGGCAGTCGAACAGGTAGGTGAGGCAGGTCGTCAGGATGTCGGTGAACCGCGCGTCGTTGCCCCCGATGGACATGGTCACGAGCGTGGTGTTCTCGTCGACGTACCCCCGGTCGAGCTGCGACAGGTCGCGGTACATCCCCTCGCCGGTCTTGCCCAGCGCGTCCTTCGGGGGGTCGCCGTTCGCCGAGTGGAACGGCAGGACGTGCCGGGCTCGCGCGCCGCTGCACGCGAGCAGGTGGTAGTCCAGCGTGGGGTCGTTGTAGAAGTCGGCGATCTGGCCGATCGTGTTGCCGCCGTGCGCGGCGAGCTTGCCCTGCCTCGACCAGGCGTGCGGCGACCGGTGGCAGGCGTTGCGCAGGTCCGGCGTGTCGCCGAGGACGTTCGTCTCCCGGTGGTAGGCGCCGTTGCCGCCCGATCCCTCGCCGGAGGAGTAGGAGTCACCCAGCGCCACGACCACGTTGTCGGGCTTGCGCGCCATGGGCTGGAAGGCCACCGCGTCCCAGGCGACGTCCTCCACACCCACCCCGTCGAACGTGGTGGTGGACAGCCTCACCCTGGGCGTGCCGGAGAACTGGAACACGCCCAGCGAGACCCACTTGTTCGCCTCGGTCCGCTGGAGCACGGTCCGGTGCTTGGTCGCCGAGCCGGTCTCGACCTCGTACCGCGCTTGCCTGGTGTGGGCGCCGTGATCCGGTACGTGCACCAGGACCCGGGCCCAGCCGTCGAGCCGGCGGTTGAGCGTCCACGTCCCGGTGACCTTGCCCAGGTCGCCCGCGGCGTCGCCCTTGCGGGTGTGGCCGAAGTAGAAGTGGTTGTCGAAGCCCGCGCCGATCTGGTGGAAATCAATCTTCGCGGACGGCGTGCCGAACGCGAGTTCGAACGTGCCCTGGCTGGTCCAGTCCCGCGTGCAGCGTCGGTTCGGATCCGCCCACTTCGCCGGCAGCGGCGCGGGCGTGGCAGGCAGGTCGTCGACGATCAGGGCGTTCGCGGGCAGGGTGTCCTGCGCGCACCGCGGCGGGTAGTTCGCACCCCATGCGGGCGCCGGCTCCACGTCGAAGGTGAAGTTCCAGTTGCCGCAACTCACGTCGCAGTCGGGCTTCCACGTCGCGGGCAGGTGCCACCAGCACTTGAGGTCCCGCTTGCCCGTGGCCGGGTTCCGGTGGTCACACGGTCCCGGTGGCTCCGGGTCGTCACCGGGACCCGGCAGCACCGACGGGTCGTCGGGCACCCACTGCTGACCCGGGTGGCAGTCGTTCTGCGGCGTGCAGAACAGGTCGATCGGCGGCTTCACCCGTTCCCGCTGGAGGGTGGTGTTCCACCACGCCGGGGCGAAACCCGGCCCCGACGTCGTCGAGATCGAATGCGCGGCCCAGCCCATGACCTTCTCCGGGTACGGCCAAAGGTTGGGCCGTACCGCGTCCGCCTGGCTGAACTCCAGGAACGGCAGCCGGTTGGCCGGGTAGCGCGGGTTGATCGGGTTGTTGGTCCACCCCACGCCCCACGGCGAGCCGTCGCCCTTGTTCGCGTTGAACCCCGAGTTGTAGGCCCACACCGCGAAGAACCAGTTCTCGATCTTGCGCGGGTTGCCGTTGTTCACGACGAGGCCGGCCGCTCGGGTCTGGTTCCACTTCTCCTGGACGATCTGGAGACCTCGCGCGATGTTCGTCTTGTGGTCCAGCGCGATCGCCCGCTGCTGGTTCGCCGGGAGTGCCGACGCGTGGTCGCCTTCGCGGCCCGCCATCCGCATGCCGTCGGTGACCTGCGTGATGCCGTAACCGCAGTCGGCGTCGTCCCAGTGGATGTCCCAGTCGTCGCCGCCGTCCTCGTTGTAGATCGCGAGCCCGAAGTAGTTGCCGATCAGCGGGTTGGCGCTCACACCGGGCAGCGCGAACCGGGCGGCCTGCCACAGGTTGGACTCCTGCGCCATGATGCCGAGCAGGATCTGTGGCGGCACCTTCTGACCGCCGTCGAGCGGGATCGACGGGAACATGGCCTGTGCCCCGTCGGTGTTCTCCAGGGTGCCCAGCACGGCGCGGTCCGCCGCCCACTCCGCCTGGAGCGGCGTGGGCTGGGTGGCCATGGCCGAGGCGTCGCCGCGCGGGAGGGCGCAGGTGCGCTCGGCGTCCACCGGGTTGGTGAGGTCGGTGTTCGCCGACACCTCCCCGGACCCCCGGGACCCGGGGTGTGGCTCGCGCCCGCTCACCGCGCGCGTGCCGACCACCTCGGCAGGGTCGACGGTGAAGTCCAGCCTCTCCCCGTTGCCGAGGACCTTCAGCCCGACCTCCACCGGGCGGGCGGCGGCTGGATCGGGTCCGGGCGCGCCGGCCCAGCCGGACCGCTCCACCGCGACGCGACCCTCGGTGGACACCAGCGCGTCCCTGGCCGCGTCGACCTTGATCACGGACCGCGGCAGCACACCGACCTCGTCGGCCTTGCCGGTGAGGAACACCGAACCCGCTCGGCCCGAGGTGACGCCCAGGTCCGCGATCCCACCGGAGGCGAGCGTGGTCACGTTCGCCCCCGGGTCGTCGGGCAGCGCCCGCCGCGCTCGCACCCGGTCGCCCAGCCGTTCGAGGAACACCACGCCGCCGTCGGCGTCCGACCGGACCATGAACGGCGACCCGGTCGTGACGGCCACGCGGGTGCGGTTCCCGCTCTCGTCGATCCTGACCAGCGCCGATCCGGATGCCGCCACCACACCGGCGGGCGTTGGCACGGCGGAGGTGACCTGACCCTCCACCTCGATCGGCTTCGCCGTCGTCGCCGTGTCGGCGTCAACCCTGGTCAACCGCGTCCGGCCCAGGTCATCGCCCTCCTCGGTGAGCACGGCGTCCTCACCGGCGCCGCACCCCGGGTTGAAGTAGGCGAGGCTCGACCGGACCGGCAGCTTGGTCACCGCGCCGGTGTCCAGGTCCACGGTCGCGCTGAACCCGCCCCGCCCGGCCAACCGGTCCCGATTGGTGAAGATCCGCGGCGCGTAGACGACGATCACGTGCTCGCCGGACCCGGTCACGCACGCGTTGCCGATCCACTGGTCGGCCTCGAACCCCGGTTCCGACAGGGTCGCCGCCGTGCGCCACGTGTACCCGGTCGAGGCGTCGGCCACCAAGACGTGGAAGCCATCCCCATCACCGCTGGTGGTCCACGCCCGATCCGTCGACTGCCGCCACCCCGAGCCGAGCACCTGATCGCGCTTGGCCGGGTCGGTGGTGTTGGGCGGGGACGGCCCGGAGGCCGTGGGCTGCTGCCGGGCCTGCGGCGGGACGGGCGCCGCGGCGGCGATCGGCGGGGTGGGCGCGAGGAGTGCCAACGAGACCGCCGATGCGGCGAGTGTTCGACCTGTGCGTCTTCTTGTCATCCTCTTCCTGACTTCGCGCGGGAGGAGTGGTACCTGCCGTGGACGATGAACGACGAGATCCGGTTCTTCCAGGTCGGGAAGTTGTCCTCGTCGAAGTGGATGACGTAGCCCGCGGCGACGGCCGCGAAAATCCTCCGCGTGGTCCTCACGATTGTTCCTCCTCGTTATCCGGCGGTTTCCCGGGGAAGGGGGAACCGCCGGCGCCGAGTCCGGGGAATTCGGCGCCGGCGGTACGCGGTGGATCAGGTCACCACTGGAAGTAGGAGAGGGTGTGCGCTCCCCAGTCGTCCAGCACGAGCCGGGCTCCGTCGGCCGTGCTCTCGTTCTCCGGCATGAGGCACCCGCCAACCTGCAGGTCCGCGTTGCAGATGCCTGATGTCTGCGATTGGTTCATGTCCTTCGCCCCGCTCGACAGGGCGGCTGCGTGCCACAGGGCTCCCACGTCCGTGCGCGGGTCGGACCCGCACTGCCTGGCCTCGGCGAAGTTCTTGTTCGCCACCGGGTCGTGCTTGGCGACCATGCACAGTCCTGTGGATCGTTGGATCAGCCGGTATTCCTTGAATTTCTGCGAGTTCGCGGTGTTGGGGACGTGGCGGATCAACCAGTCGTCGCTGATGTTGTACAAGCAATCCCGGATCAGGACCGGCGCCGGGTAGGTCGTGGTCGAGGCCGCGACGCATTTGTTGCTCCAGATGTTGACGAACTGGGGGGCGACGTAGTCGGTGTCCTGCTGGAACTCGGTCAGCGGCGAGAACATGAGGGCGTCGAACGCCACCACGTGGCCACCGGTGCCGTCGCCCGAGAGCGAGCTCAAGGTGACCTTCGGGATGTTGTCGAAGTCGAAGTTGCCCAATGGCATCCACTGGCCGCGGTAGTCGCGCTGGCTCTTGGTGACGGTCTGCCTGCCGTAGGCGGTCTCCAGCTCGTAAACCGCCGCGGGGGTCTTCGCCGAGCCGTGCGAGGGGATGTAGGCCCAGACGCCCACGCGGCCGCGCAGCTTCTGGTTGAGTGTCCAGTCGACCGTCGTGACGGCCTTCAGCTCGGCCGGGGTGTTCCGCTTGCTGTGGCTGATCCAGAAGTGCCCGCCGAACCCGGTGCCGATCTGGTGCAGGTCGACCCACGCCGCCGGTTTGTCCTGGCGGAACGCCATGGTGCCGAGTGTCGACATCCTGTTCGCGCACCCGGCTCGTCGTGTCGGCGCGCCGTGGTCGACGACCAGGCTCCGGGAGCTGTGCGGCAGCTCGATGGACGGGGGGCAGTAGGGCGGCCAGCTGCCGCCGTTCGCGGGCTCCAGCCCGTACTCCGGGTAGTCGTACCGCACGTACTCGACACCGCAGGTGTTGCAGTTCGGCTTCCACGCGGCCGAGGTGTGCCACCAGCACTTGAGGTCGTACTGGCCGACGTTGTTCTTGTGCGCGCACGGCCCCGTGTCCCGCTCGGGGTCGTCGTCGACGTCGGGGTCGTTCGGCGTGAACCTGCCGCCGGGCACGCAGTCGTTGGCGGCCGTGCAGAACAGGAAGCGGTCCGGCTTCACGCGGTGCTTGTTGTACGCGGCGCTGCCCTGCTCGGTGACCGGGCCGTTGCCGCCCGGCCAGAGGCCGTAGAGGAAGAACGGCACCTCGGTGTACGGGTCCTCCCAGCCGGTCGGCGGGTTGGCCGCGAAGCCGAGCACCTTCTCCGGGTAGGGCCAGTCCTGCGGGTGCGCGAAGTCCCTCGGGTTCTCGCCGAACGGGAGCCGGTTCGGGTCGTAGTTCGGGTTCGCGGGGTTGTTGGCCCAGCCCAGGCCCCACGCGCCGGTCGGGTCGTCGCCCTGCGGCTTGAAGCCGGAGTTGTAGGACCACGCCGAGAAGAACCAGTTCTCGATCTTGGTGATGTCGTTGTTGTTCAACGTCATGCCGGCGGACTGGAGCTCGTTCCACTTCTCCTGGAGCTTCCGCAGGCCGGCGGCGACGTTGGCCGCGTAGTCGGTGGCGATGGCGAGCTGCTGCTCGTAGGGCAGGGCTTCCCCCGCGCCGGGCCTGCGCATGCCGTCGGTCATCTGGGTGACGCCGTAGCCGCAGTCGGCGTGGGCGAAATCGACGTCCCAGTCGTTGCCCTCGTTGGCGTCGTAGAGCTGCTGGCCGTAGTAGTTGCCGATCAGCGGGTTGCCCGTCTCACCCGGCAGGATGAACCGGGCGGCCTGCCACATGTTCGACTCCTGGCCGGTGATGCCGAGCATGACCTGCGCGGGCACCTGGCCGCCGTTGGCGTTGAGCATCGTGTGCTGGGGGAACATCTGCTGCGGCCGGTAGCCGCCGGTGTGGCCGCCCCAGTAGAGGTCCCGGAAGATGTTCAGGTGGCCCTTCACCGCCATGTCCACCGCCCACTCCACCTGCTTGGGCTTGGGCTGGAGCACCTGCCGCTGCGGGTCGTTGCGGGGGATGGCGCAGGTGTAGCCGGCCTCGACCTCGCGCGGGGTGAGCGCGTTCGCGGGGTCGATCCCGAAACCCATCTCCCGGCCGGTCTTGAGGCTCCTGGCCTTGATGTTCCACGGCTGCGAGAGGGCCTCGCGCGAGACCTTGGCGGGCGACAGCCCGGTGATCACGGCCTCGGCGGTGGTGGACACCGCGGCGCCCGCCGGCGCGTCGAGCTCGGCGACGGTCGCGGGCAGGGCCTCCAGCTCCGCGTCACCGGTGATGAACACCCGGCCGCTGCTCGCCGCGGTCAGGCCGACCCGGCCCACGGCGCCCCGCGCGAGCAGCGACGTCCGGCCCCGCACGCCGGTGGAGCGCTGGACGTTGACCGTCTCGGCGTCCTCGGCGGCCATGAAGACGACGCCGCCGTCCCGGTCGGCCTTCAGGTGGAACGGGACGCCGGCGGTCTTGGCGATCCGCTGCTTCTTCCCGTCCCGGCCGACGTGCAGCACGCCCGTGCCGCCCGCCACCGCGAAACCGTCCCGCAGCGGGACGGCGGAGGTGAGCTGGCCGTCCAGTTCGGTGCGGTCGCTGAGCTTCCCGGTGCTCGCGTCAACGGTGCGCAGACCGGTCTTCACCAGGTCGGTGTCCCCCGCCTGGGTGAGCGCGACCTCCTCGCCGAGACCGCAACCGGGGTTGTAGTAGGCCAGCGTGGTGCGCACCGGCAGGTCGGTGACCTCGCCCGACACCAGGTCGACCACCGCGGAGAACCCACCGCGGGCGAAGAGCTTCTCGTCGTTGGTGAACGCCCGCGGCGCGTAGACCACCACGGCCTTGGTGCCGGAGCCGGTCACGCACGCGTTGCCGACCCACGCGTCCGCCTCCAGGCCCGGTTTGCGCAGCGTGGCCGCGGTCCGCCAGGTGTACCCGGTCTTGGCCTCGGCCACCAGCACGTGGAAGCCGTTGGCGTCACCGCCGGTGGTCCACAGCCGGTCGCCGGACGCCCGCCAGTCGGCGCCGAGGAGTTCACCCCGCTGCTCGGCCGCCACCGCGGGCGGTTCGACCGGGGCCGCGGGCGCGACCGGCTTCTGCTCGGGTTCCGGCGCCGGTTCGGCCGAACCGACCGGAGCCGCTGCCAGCGCGGCGGCCAGCGCTGCCGCCACGGGCAGCGCCATTCTCCTTCTTCGCATGTGCCCACCATTCTTCGAAATGATTGCAGGTCAATTCGGCCGAGCGCTCGACCGGGCGCGTTCGGCTGGGCGGGCGCCCGGGTTGGCGCTCGCCGGTGGTGCGGGCGTGGTTCGGTGCCGCGGCGTGGCCGCGGTGGTACTTGCGTGGAAAGACCTGCTCGGCGAGGTCGGTGTGACGACCTGCGGGCGCCGAGGCGGCCGGGAATCGCTACCTCGGCGCTCGCCAGGAATAAGCGGAATTCCCGCCGAGTTGCGAAATAGTTTCGATGATCTTGCCCACTCGCGCCCCCCTGGCTGCCGTGAACCCCATCAAATCGAGACAACTACAGGGTGGGTCTAAAGTCAATTATTTGTGTTGTGGTGCAGATCACTTACGTCTTTTTGGGTGAAGAGAAGTACTTCGTTGACAGTTCTTCCGGACAAAGCAGAAGGGCCCGGCGGGTAGCCGGGCCCTTCTGGTCACGGGTGGATCAGCCACCGCCGCCCGGTGGTCTGACGTTGTTGCCCGGGTTGGGGTCTTCCTCGCCGGTCGTGGGCGTCGTGGTCGGCGTGGTCGGGCAGACGAGGCCCGTGCACGGCCGCGGCGTCCGCGTCGTCGTCGTCGGAGTGGTGGTGCTGGTCGGCGGGGTGGTGGTGGTCTTGTCGTCGTCCCGGTCGTCGGGATCCCGGTCTCGCGACGGGTTCGTGGACGGGTTCGTGGTGACGACGGGCCTGGGGTTCTCGTACTGGCCCATCGGCTTGGCCTTCGGGAACTTCCCGGACTCCGCCCCCGCGAGGGCGTTGTCCATGAACTTCTTCCAGATCTGGCCCGGCAGGCCGCTGCCGAAGATGGGGTCGCCGTCGGCGTCCTGCAACGCCACGTTGCCCGCGTCCTTGCCCATCCACACCGACGCCGACAGCGTCGGCGTGTAGCCCACCATCCACGCCTTCGAGTTCTGGCTGGCGTCGTCCGGGAGCTCGTGCGTGCCGGTCTTGCCCGCGCATTCGCGGCCGCCCGCGCACTCGATCTTGGAGTACTTCAGCACCGGCTTCAGCGCCTCGGTCACGTTGTCCGCGATGTCCTGGCTCTTCGTCGGGTCGCTGTCGAACGCCACCCGCGACACGTCGACGTGCTGGTAGATCGCCTCGCCGTCGTCCTTGGTGATCTTCGAGACGAAGAACGGCTCGTGGTAGACGCCGCGTGCGGCGAACGTCGCGTAGGCGGACGCCATGTCGAACGGCCGCACCTGGGCCTCGCCGCCACCGAGCGCGATACCGATGTTGGGCGCCCCGCCGGTCTCCTTGTTGATCAGGAGCTCTTCTTCCCTGCCCTGAACGGTCACCTTCTTCGGGATGCCCGCCGCGAACGCCGCATCGGCCACCGGCTGGGTGCCGATCTCCAGGACCATCTCGTAGAACACGGTGTTCAGCGACATCTCCATCGCCTTGCGGATGGGGCACCGCTCACCGCACGTGTTGCGGGGGTCCGAGGCGTTGCGGATCACCAGCGGCTCGTCCGTGCCGATGTCGAACGTCTTCGGCGACCGGCCGTCGTAGGTGCTGCCGAGGCCCTTGCCGTTCTGGAGCGCGGCCACCAGGTCGAACGGCTTGAACGACGAGCCGGCCTCCTGGATCGTGTCGCGCGCGTAGTCCTGCCCGACGCCGTCCTTGCCGGCGTAGTAGGCCCGCACCGCGCCGCTGGTCGGGTCGATGGCCGACAGCGAGGTCCTCAGGTCCTCCGGCTGGCCGTTGAGCACCTCGGCCACCGCGTCCTCGGCCGACTGCTGCATCTTCGGGTCGATCGTGGTGTGGACCGTGACGCCGATCTTCTGGACCTTCTCCTGGTCCCAGCCGACCCGGGCCATCTCGTCGAGGACCTGCTGGCGGATGTGCAGGCGCGGGCCGCTCAGGCCGCTCTGCTCGCCCACCGAGATCCGCTCCGGCAGCGTCTCCGCCTGCCGGTAGGCCGAGTCGATCCAGTTGAACCTGAGCTGCTGGTCCATCACGTAGTTCCAGCGCTCTTCGACGTAGGCCTGGTCCTCGGAGCGGCTCGGGCTCTGGATCATGCCCGCCAGCACGGCCGCCTGCGACGGCGTGATCTGCTGGAGGTCGTCGACGCCGAAGTACGCCTTCGCCGCGGTCTTGACGCCGTACGCGCCGCGGCCGAAGTACACGGTGTTCAGGTACGCCGTGAGGATGTCGGGCTTGTCCTGCTGCTCCGACATCTTGTAGGCGGCGACCATCTCGTTGAACTTGCGGGTCAACGTGGCGTCGGACTGGTCGGTCGCCTCTTTGACGTACTGCTGGGTCAGGCCGGAGCCGCCGGACGAGCGGCCGGTGGCCTGGTACCAGACCGCGCGGACGATGGCGCGCATGTCGAAGCCGAGGTTCGTCTCGAACGTCGGGTCCTCGGCGGCGAAGACGGCGTGCTTGATGGAGTCCGGGATGTCCTCGTACTTGACCAACGTGCGGTTGGCCTCGCCGAGGGCGATCCGGGCCATCTCCGAGCCGTCGGAGTAGCGGATCGAGATGACCTTGCTCTGACCCGCCGCCACCTCCTCCGGGTTCGGGACCTCGACCACCTGGTAGGCGATGGCGAAGGCGACGACCGGGGCGAGCAGCATCAGGCCGAGCGCCACGTAGGTGGTCCGGCGGACGCGGCGCCAGATCTTCTTCCGGCGCACGGCCTTGGCCTCCTCCTCGGACAGCTCGTAGTCGTACTCGTCCTCGTCGTAGAACGGCTCCAGCTCGACCTCGTCCTCGCGGTGCGTGAGGAGTTCGGGCTCGCGGGGCAGGCTCTGGTGCACCGGCGCCAGCATGTCCGTCGGCTCCTCGCCGGGACGGTGCTGCCGGCCGGGGTCGCCGGGGCGGCGGGGACCGCCGGGGCCTCCCGCCGCGGGACGGCCGCCAGGGGGCAGCGGGCCCGCCGGGCCACCGGGGCGGCGCACGCCGCCGGGAGGGGTGTTCGGGCGCTGGGGCGGGCCGCCGGGCACGCTGCCCGCGGCCGAGCGGGCGTCCGGCGCGCCGGGGCGACCGGCGGGGCCACCCGGAACTCCGGGGCCGCCCTGACCACCGGGACCACCCTGCCCACCAGGCGCGCCGAAGCCGCCGGGACCGCCAGAGCCACCGGGACGACCAGGACCGCCAGAGCCGCCGGCACCGGGACCACCGGGACCACCGGGGCCGTTAGGACCGCCGGGGCCACCCGGGCCGTTCGGTCGGCGCGGCGGCTGCGCACCGGCCCGCGGCACCCCGCCGGGCGGCGTGCCGGGCGCGGGGGGGTGCGCGAACCCGCCGGGCGGCGTGCCGGGTGCCGGGGGACGCGCGAACCCGCCGGGGGGCGTCCCGTGCCGGGGGCCGGGCCCGTCCGCCGGGACGCGGCCGAACCCGCCGGGTGGCGTGCTCGGTCGTTCCGGCTGGTCTCCGGCTCCGCGTCGATGGGGGTGCGCGCCGCCGTCCGGGTCCTCCCCGGTCGGCCACTGCGGCTCCCCGCCGCGGTGCCTCTCGTCGTGCTGGTCGTTCACGAAATGGCCTCCCAGACCGGCGTGCGGGCGCACGCGGTTCGGTGGTCGTACGCCGCCGCTCCCTGGTGGAGCGACGCCCGGGGCCGGAGCAGGTTCACTCGGCCGCGGTCCTCCTGCGCGGCTTGCGGGTGTTCACCCCGCGCGTTCCCAGGACGTATGACTGCACCAGGTGGTTCCAACTGCATGTGCGGCAAACCTCGACCACGTACACGGTGAATTCCTCGAAGAGGGTCGCCATGCGCGTGAGCTCATCGACGGTGCGCGCGGAGCCGGCCGCGTGCTTGAGCTCGTCGCCGTAGACCCAGGACACGTGGGTGAGGGGTTCCCTGCGGCACACCGGGCAGGTCACGTCGCTCGGTCGGCCGTGGAACTTCGCAGCTCGCAGCAGGTACGGGCTGGCGTCGCACACCTCCATCGTGCCCACTCGACCCGCGTAGACCTCCGCCAGCAGCGCACGGCGCTGCAAGGCGTAGTCCACGACCTGGCGTTGGGTCAGCACGCGACCAGAGTACGTGGCGGCCCAACCCCGTTGATGGGCCGTTCAGGGCAGTGGGCACGGGCGCGCCCCGGACTGTGGGGCACGCGACACTTCCGAAGCGCGATCGGATGTATCGCACCGATATAGTGAGCACACCCATCGGCGCTCACTGAGCGGAGGTGCTACGTGCTGGAGTTCGCGATCCTCGGCCTGCTGCACGAAGCGCCCATGCACGGCTACGAGCTGCGCAAGCGCTTGACCGAGCTGCTGGGGGCGTTCCGCGCGTTCTCCTTCGGGACGCTGTACCCCACGCTGCGCAGGTTGCAACGTGGCGGGCTCATCGTCGAGGAGGTGCCCGAGGAGGACGCGGCCCGCTGGGGGCGCCGGGCCCGCAAGGTCTACAAGCTCACCGCGGAGGGCAAGGAGAGGTTCGCCGAACTGCTGGCCAACGCCGGCCCCCAGACGTGGGACGACGACTCGTTCGGCGTCCACCTGGCGTTCTTCTCCCGCACGCCCGCCGACGTGAGGATGCGGATCCTCGAAGGCCGCCGCAGGCGGGTCGAGGAGCGCCGGGAAGGGCTGCGCGACTCGTTATCGACGACGAGCGAGCGGATCGACAGGTACACCCGGGAGCTGCACCGGCTCGGGCTCGAGAGCACCGAGCGCGAGGTGCGGTGGTTGAACGAGCTGATCGCCCACGAACAGGCCGAGCAGCGCGAGCGGGACGAATGACTCAAGCAGAACTAGAAGGAGGACTCGGCATGGGCGACAACCGCCGCACCGTTCGAGTGGCCATCGTCGGGGTCGGCAACTGCGCGGCGTCGCTGGTGCAGGGTGTCCACTACTACCGCGACGCCGACCCGGCCACCCGCGTGCCCGGTCTCATGCACGTCCAGTTCGGGCCCTACCACGTGCGCGACGTCGAGTTCGTGGCCGCGTTCGACGTGGACGCGAAGAAGGTCGGCACCGACCTGTCCGAGGCGATCGTGGCCAGCGAGAACAACACGGTCAAGATCGCGGACGTGCCGCCGCTGGGCGTGGTCGTGCAGCGCGGGCACACCCTCGACGGGCTCGGCCGGTTCTACCGGGAGACCATCGAGGAGTCCGACGAGCAGCCGGTGGACGTGGCGCAGGCGCTGCGCGACGCCGAGGTCGACGTGCTGGTGTCGTACCTGCCGGTGGGCTCGGAGGAGGCCGACCGCTTCTACGCGCAGGCCGCCATCGACGCGGGCGTGGCGTTCGTCAACGCGCTGCCGGTGTTCATCGCCTCCGACCCCGAGTGGGCGGAGAAGTTCCGCGCGGCCGGCGTGCCGATCGTGGGCGACGACATCAAGTCGCAGGTGGGCGCCACCATTACCCACCGCGTGCTGGCCAAGCTGTTCGAGGACCGGGGCGTCCAGCTCGACCGCACCATGCAGCTCAACGTGGGCGGCAACATGGACTTCCTGAACATGAAGGAGCTGGAGCGCCTGGAGTCCAAGAAGGTCTCCAAGACCCAGGCCGTCACCTCCCAGGTGGACCGGGACCTCGGCAAGCGCAACGTCCACATCGGCCCGTCGGACTACGTGGCCTGGCTGGACGACCGCAAGTGGGCCTACGTGCGGCTGGAGGGCCGGGCGTTCGGCGACGTGCCGCTGAACCTGGAGTACAAGCTGGAGGTGTGGGACTCGCCGAACTCGGCGGGCATCATCATCGACGCGGTGCGCGCGGCGAAGATCGCCCTCGACCGGGGCATCGGCGGGCCGATCCTGTCGGCTTCGTCCTACTTCATGAAGTCCCCGCCCGTGCAGTACTCCGACTCGGAGGCCCACGAGGCGGTGGAGGCGTTCATCCGCGGCGACGTGGAGCGCTGAGCACCCGGGTGGTGGCCCCGGTCCCCGCGCGGGGTCGGGGCCACCACCCGCGTCAGCCCTTCGGGGCAAGCGGTCCCACGTGGGTGACGGGGCGCGTGGCCCCGTCCTGGAGCACGAGCGGACCGGCCGGCCACGACAGCCGCCGCTCGGCGGAGGTGTTCGGCGGCGTGACCACCAGCGCCCGCACCTCCCAGTCGCCGGGCCCCGGACCCAGGGCCAGGCTCGCCACGGCCTGCCGACCGGGGCCGAGCGTCACCGCGCGGGCCTGCTCGTCCCGGCGGGTGATGTCCCACGAGACGCCGTCGACGCCGTCCAGGCGCACGTCGGGGAAACCCGTGACCGTGCAGGTCACGTCGCCCTCGTTGGTGAACACGAGGGGCAGGCTGCGCTGCCCGCCCTCGGTCCGCACGGCCTCGGTGGACACGCCCAGGGACGCGCAGGCGGCCGGGTCGCCGCTCTTCGCGGTCGTCTTCTTCTTCGCGGTCGACTTGGTGACCGCGGACCCGGCCTTCGAGGACTTCGAGGTCCCCGAGGAGCACCCGACCAGCGAGACCGCCGCCGTCACCGCGACGAGCACCGCCACACCCCTGCGCATGTCTTCCCCCTGCTCCACTCACCAACGGGTGACCCCCGCCCGGGGAATCGGACGTGCGCGGCGGCCCGTGGGGACAGGGGTGCGACCCGGATCACATCACCGCTTGGACAGCCGCAGCGACCGCCAGGACCCGTCGGCCGCCCACCCGCCGTCCACCGGCAGGGCGACCCCGTTGACGAACCCGCTGCGGTCGGGATCCGCGAGGAACGCCACGGCCTGCGCGATGTCGTCCGGCGAGGCGAACCGCCCCATCGGCACGTGCTCGGTGATGTCGTCGTCCGAGTAGTGCCCGCCGGCCTGGTCGGCCACGTCCATCTCGGTCTTGACCCACCCCGGGCACACCGCGTTGACCCGCACCCCGCGCCCGCCCCACTCGACGGCGAGCGTGCGCGTCAGGCCGATCAGCCCGTGCTTGGTGGTGTTGTAGGCGGCGCGGTCGGCCACGCCGCGCAGGCCCGCCACCGAGGCGATGTTGACCACCGAACCCGAGCGGCGGGCCAGCATGAGCCGGCCGAGCGCCCGGGTGAGCAGGAACGGCCCGGTCAGGTTGACCGCCAGCATCCGCTCCCACTGCTCGGGCGTGGTGTCCTCGAACGCCCCGATGCCGGAGATGCCCGCGTTGTTGACCAACACGTCGACCCGGTCCCCGACCCGCTCGACCAGCCGCTCGACGTCGTCCACCGAGGCGACGTCGCCGACCACGCCACCGGGCGTCTCCAGCAGGTCGAACCCGACCACCTCGTACCCGTCCGCGGCCAGGACCCGGGCGATCCGCCGCCCGATCCCCTGAGCCGCCCCGGTGACCACCGCAACCCGTTGTCCCATGGCGATCAAGCTAGGCCGGTGCGGCAGAGGGCGCACACCTCCCAGTCGAACGGCCGGGCACGGACCTTCTCCAGGTATGCGGTGGCTCGTTCGTGCGTGGGGTCGAAATGCCGTCCCACGACCAGGCCGGCGACCACGCGCGCCCCGGCGCGCCGCAGCGCGACCGCGGCCGACTGGAGGCTCGCACCGGTGGTCCAGGTGTCGTCCACCAGCAGGACCGATTGACCGGCCGGCTCGCCCACGACGATCACGGAATCAGGGCGGAGCCGGTCCTCGTTCGGCTTGACCGAGCGGAGCAGCGTGGCGTACCGCCGGCTGGTCCGGCCCACCTTGCCGCCCAGGATGCCTGCCAGCGGCTCGGGTGTTCGCGTGCTGGGAACGCTGGTGACCACCCCGAAGCCGTCGGTCCCCGCGGCACGGGCCAGGCAGGTCTCGTGCCCTTGCAGGAACGCGGCCAGGACGTACGCGAGACCGTTGGTGAAATCGCGGCGTTCGCGTTCGATCGAACTGTTCTTGTAGCGCCACAGCTCGCGGGCGAGCTGGTCACCCTTCACCGCGATCGAGATGGGCACAACGGCGTCGGCGACCTCGGCCCCGAAATCGGTCTGGTGGCGGTGGCAGTGGTAGCAGCGGGTGAACTCATTCGTATCTCGACGGCACACTCGGCAGATCGACGTGTCGACGGGTGGAGGTGCCGCCAGCACGTTGCTGTAGCGCTCGCGAAGCAGGCTGTACGGGCTCATGTCACACGTCGATCAGCTCGGGGATCTCCGCCGTCAGCTCGTCGAGCACCTCCTGCAGGTGGTCGAGGCCCTTGAGGACCGTGGTGTTCGGGCGTCGGGCCATCTCGCGGCCCCACGTCGTGCCCTCGACCACCTCGGGCAGCAGGAACACGTGCCGACCGTGCTCCAGGGCCAGGCGCGCCTGGATGCGGGTGCCGCTGTGCTCACCCGCTTCGACGACCACGGTGGCGATGCCGCAGCCGCTCATCACCGCGTTGCGCATCGGGAAGTGGTGCTTCGCCGGACCCGCGTCCGGCCAGAACTGCGACACCACCGCTCCGCGTTCGGCGATCTCGGCCTGGAGCGCGCGGTTGGCCGCCGGGTAGGTGTGTCGGAGCCCGGTGCCGACCACGGCCACCGTGCGGCCACCCGCGTCGAGCGCGGCCCGGTGCGCTGCCGTGTCGATGCCCGTGGCGAGGCCGCTGAGCACCGTCATGCCGCGTGTCGTGAGCGCGCCGGCGATCTCACGGGCGATGTGCAGGCCCCGCGGGCTCGCCGTGCGGCTGCCGACCACGGCCACCGCCTGCTCGTCCGCGGGTGAGAGCGTGCCGCGAACGGTGATGAACGGGGGGCGCTGGTGGACCATCAGCAGGCGAACCGGGTAGTCGTCGTCGAGCAGGGTGATGAGGTCGATTCCCTCGGCGGCCCATGCCTCGATCTCGCGTTCGACCTCGTCGAGCCGGTGCGAGTGCTCGTTCTCGTCGTGGTCGAGCGTGGGTTGCGCCGGGGTGAGCAGCGCGTCGAGCACGGTCAAGGCTGACCGCTCGTCCTCGACCGTGCTCGCGACCTCGGCCCACGGTCGCCCGCTCGCGCGGAGAGCGAGCAAGAGCGCCGCCTGTTCGCGCCTCGACGTCATCACTCCACCTTATCGAACGTGTGTTCGAATCCGCAGGTCATTCACCCGGACGGGACGAGGTTAGTGCAGCGGGCAGTTCGGCCAGCCCGCCCAGCACCGTCACCCGCGCCAGCACCGCCGGGTCCGGCGGGAAGTGCGGGTTCGGCACCGCGTACACCGCCATCCCCGCCGCCAGCGCCGACCGCAGCCCGTTGGTCGAGTCCTCCACGGCCGCGCACCGCCCCGGCGCCACCCCGAGCCGGGCGGCGGCCAGCAGGTAGACGTCCGGGGCGGGTTTGCCCGCGCCCGCCTCCTCGCTGGAGAGCGCGACCGGCACCACGTCCACCAGGTCGGTCGCCTCCAGGAACGACCTGATCAGGGCCGGTGGCGACGAGCTGGCGATGGCCACCGGCCACCGGTCGGCGACCTGGCGCACCACGTCCACCGCGCCCGGCAGGACCGGGGGACCGGCCTCGTACCGGCGCTCCATCCGGGCGATCACGCCGGCCGCCACCTCCTCGGGCGTCAGCCGCACGCCCACGGCCTCGACCAGGTACGCCGCCCACTCGGGCGTGCTCATGCCCTGCATCGCCCTGGTCGCCCCGGCCGTCCACGAACCGCCGTGCGCGGCCGCGAACGCCTGCCTCACCTCGTCCCACACCGTCTCGGAGTCCACCAGCACGCCGTCGAGGTCGAACACCACCGCATCCACCCGGCCGACCGTAGTGTGAGCGCCCTTACTTCGCCATGCTAAGCAAAACGGTTAGGATGGCTAAGTGAAACTCTTCGACCAACCCCGTCAGGTGTGGGTCACGGCGTTCGCCGCGGTCATCGCGTTCATGGGCATCGGACTCGTGGACCCCATCCTGCTGTCCATCGCGGAGGGCCTGCACGCCACACCGTCGCAGGTCACCCTGCTCTTCTCCTCCTACCTGGGCGTCCAGGTCGTCGCCATGCTGTTCACCGGCGTCGCGTCCGCCCGCTTCGGCGCCAAGCGCACGCTCGTCGGCGGCCTGGCCCTGATCGTCGTCGCCACCCTGCTCTGCGCCCTCGCCGGCAGCATCGGCCAACTGGTCGGCCTCCGCGCCGTCTGGGGCCTCGGCAACGCCTTCTTCATCGCCACCGCCCTGAGCGTCATCGTCGGCGCGGCCAGCGGCGGCCAGAAGGGCGCGATCCTGCTCTACGAGGCCGCGCTCGGCCTCGGCCTGAGCGTCGGCCCGCTCCTGGGCGCCCTGCTCGGCAGCATCTCCTGGCGCGGCCCGTTCCTCGGCACCGCCGTGCTGATGGCCGTCGCCTTCGTGCTCTGCTCGGTCTTCCTGGCCAACGACAAGCCGCAGCACAGCATCCGCCTGCTCGACCCGCTGCGCGCGCTGCGCCACCCCGGCCTGCTGCGCACCGCCCTCGGCTCCGCCCTCTACACCGCCGCGTTCTTCGCCGTGCTGGCCTGGTCGCCGTTCGTGCTCGGCTGGGGCGCGGTCGAGATCGGCCTCGTCTTCTTCGGCTGGGGCGTCTGCGTCGCGGTCTCCAGCGTCTGGCTCGCGCCGCGCCTGGCCGACCGCTTCGGCGACCGCCGGACCACCGTCGTCGCGGTGCTCGCCTACGCGGCCCTGATGCTGGTCATGGCCCTGCCGAGCAAGCCGCTGCTGGTCGTGGCGGTGATCGTCTCCGGCGTCGTGTCCGGCCTGCTCAACACCCTGTTCACCAGCACCGCGATGAGCGTCAGCCCGGCGCCGCGCCCGGTCGCGAGCGCGGGTTACAACTTCCTGCGCTGGCTCGGCGGCGCCCTGGCCGCGACGTTCGTCAGCCACCTGCCCCAGCCGTTCGTGGTCGCCGCCGTCGCCTGCGCCCTCGCCGCCGCCCTGCTGGCCGTCGGCCGCACGCAGCGGCACGCCGTGCCGGCCACCGCCGTCCTGGTCGGCGAGGAAATCGCCGGTTAACAAAGGGTGACCGCCGGCTTACGGTCGGTTGATCGGACCCGGTCCGGGATCAGGACCGGCGCCGGGACCGACCGACCGCAGGAGGCGTTCGAGTGCGACACCTACCCCTGTTACCGAACCACCGCGCCGGCCGCGCGTCCGTCACCTGCCGCTACCGCTGCGGTGACGCGTGCTTCCACGAGGTCCCCAACACCTCGGCCAACCCCTACTTCGGGGACCTGGTCAGCCGCCGCACGGCCCTCCGCGCCGGTGTCGTCGTCGCGGCGGTCGGCGTCGTCGGGGCCGGGACGGCGGCGTGCGGCGGCGAGCCCGAGCCGCGACCGGCGGGCCTGGACTTCGCCCCCGTCGCGCCCAACCGGCTGGACGAGGTCGTCGTCCCCGAGGGCTACCGGCAGGCCGTCGTCATCCGGTGGGGCGACCCCCTGTTCCCGGACGCCCCCGAGTTCGACTTCGACCGGCAGACCGCCGCCGCGCAGGCCCGCCAGTTCGGCTTCAACTGCGACTTCGCCGCCCTGCTGCCGCTCGACCCGACCGGCCGCGAGCAGCTCCTGGTGACCAACCACGAGTACACCAGCGAGCAGTTCATGTTCCGCGGCTACGACGCGGAGGCGCCCACGCGCGAGCAGGTCGAGATCGCCTGGGCCGCGCACGGCATGTCGGTCGTGCTCGTCGAGCAGGACGGCGACGGCCGCCTCACCCCGCGCCACTCCGACCGGAACCGCCGGATCACCGCCACCACCCCGTTCCGGCTCACCGGCCCGGCCGCGGGCTCCGACCTGCTCAAGACCTCCGCCGACCCCACCGGCACGCTCGTCCTCGGCACCCTCAACAACTGCGCGGGCGGCGTCACCCCGTGGGGCACGGTCCTGTCCGGCGAGGAGAACTTCCACCAGTACTTCGCCAACGCCGAGCAGCGGGCCGACCCCCGCCTGGCCCGCTACGGCATCACCGGCGCCGCCACCGACCGCAAGTGGGAGCGCTTCGACCGGCGCTTCGACCTCGCCCGGGAGCCGAACGAGGCCAACCGGTTCGGCTACGTCGTGGAACTCGACCCCCACGACCCCGGCTCGACGCCGGTCAAGCACACCGCCCTCGGCCGCTTCAAGCACGAGTGCGCCAACGTCCGCGTGACCCGCGACGGCCGCGTGGTCGCCTACTCGGGTGACGACGAGCGCTTCGAGTACATCTACAAGTTCATCTCCGACCGGAAGCTGCGCAGGGGCGACAGCCGGTCCGCGCGCCGGCACAACATGACCCTGCTCGACGAGGGCACCCTGTACGCGGCCCGCTTCACCGGCGACAGCCCGGCGGGCGAGGTCGGCGGCTCCGGCGCGCTCCCGTCCGACGGCCGCTTCGACGGCTCCGGCGAGTGGGTGCCGCTGGCGTCCGGCGACCGCTCCTTCGTCCCGGGCATGACCGCCGAGGAGGTGTACGTGTTCACGCGGCTCGCCGCGGACGCGGTCGGCGCGACCAGGATGGACCGCCCTGAGGACATCCAGACCCACCCCCGCACCGGCGTCGTCTACTGCGCGCTGAGCAACAACGTCGACCGGGGGGAGGAGGGGAAGGAGGGCGCCACCGAGCCCAACCCGCGCGTGGCGAACAAGCACGGCCAGGTCCTGGAGCTGACCGACCGCGGTGGCGACCCGCTGTCGCTCGCGTTCTCCTGGAACCTCATGCTCGTGTGCGGCGACCCGGCCTCGCCCGACACGTACTTCGCGGGCTACGACAAGTCCCGCGTGTCCCCGATCTCCAGCCCCGACAACGTGGCGTTCGACCGGCACGGCAACCTGTGGGTGTCCAGCGACTCGGACGGCGCGCTCGACGGCTTCAACGACGGCCTGTACGCGGTGCCGGTGTCGGGGAGCGAGCGCGGCCACCTCAAGGCGTTCCTCACCGTGCCGCGCGGCGCGGAGACGTGCGGGCCGGTGATCGGCGAGCGCGTGGTCACGGTGTGCGTGCAGCACCCGGGCGAGGTCGACGGCGCGTCGGCCGACGCCCCGGTGTCGCACTGGCCCGACGGCGGCGACTCCCAGCCGCGCCCGTCGGTGGTCGCGGTGTGGCGCCCGGGGCGCCGGATCGGGGAGTGACACGTGCGGTGACCAGCCAGTTCCGGTAGGTGGTACTGCCAGGTGTTCGTCCTGCGTTCACCTCGAAGACCGCTGAATGAGGAATTGCGCTCTTACGGTCGCCCAGTTCCCACTGAGCGATCCCGGAGGTCCGCGTGTCCTCATCCACCGATCGGGGCCGGCGCCTGCTGCCCCTGCTGCCCAACCACCCCCTGGGTAGGTCGGCGGTGACTTGCAAGTTCCGCTGCGGCGACGCGTGTGCCCACGAGGCGCCCAACACCTCCGACAACACCTACTTCGGTGACATCGTCGGCGAGGTCGTTCGCCGCCGCGGCCTGCTCAAGGCGGGCGCGGTGCTGGCCGTCGCGGGCGCCGGCGCGGGCCTCGTCGGCACGGGCACGGCCGCCGCCGCGCCCCGCGGCGACCGCGACGTCGACGTCGACCTGGGCGGCGGCCGCCGCAAGGACGGCCTGAACTTCACCGCCGTCGCGCCCAACACCGAGGACCGCGTCGTCGTCCCCGACGGCTACGAGCAGTCGGTCGTGATCCGCTGGGGCGACCCGGTGCTGCCCGGCGCGCCGAAGTTCGACTTCGACCGCCAGACCGCGGACGCGCAGGCCAAGCAGTTCGGCTTCAACAACGACTTCTGCGGGCTGGTGCCGCTCGGCTGGGGCGACCGCTGGCTCATGGTGAGCAACCACGAGTACACGACCGAGTCCGCCATGTTCAAGGGCTGGACCGCCGACGCCACCACGCGCGAGCAGGTCGAGATCGCGTGGGCCGCGCACGGCATGTCGGTCGTGCTCGTCGAGCGCGACCGCCGCAGCGGCAAGCTCGTGGCCAAGGTGGACCGCCAGTACAACCGGCGCATCACGGTCAAGACGGAGTTCCGGCTCACCGGCCCGGCCGCGGGCTCGGACCTGCTCAAGACCTCCGCCGACAAGACCGGCACCAAGGCGTTCGGCACGCTGAACAACTGCGCCGGCGGCGTGACCCCGTGGGGCACGATCCTGTCCGGCGAGGAGAACTTCAACCAGTACTTCGCCAACGCGGGCACCGTCACCGACCCGGTGGCCAAGCAGCGCCTGTCCCGCTACGGCCTGTCCGGCGGCGCGTCCCAGCGGCGCTGGGAGAAGTTCGACAAGCGCTTCGACGTGGCCCAGGAGCCCAACGAGGTCAACCGGTTCGGCTGGGTCGTCGAGATCGACCCGCTCGACCCCGACTCGACGCCGGTCAAGCACACTGCGCTCGGCCGCTTCAAGCACGAGGGCGCGAACGTGATCATCGCCCGCGACGGCCGCGTGGTCGCGTACATGGGCGACGACGAGCGCTTCGACTACATGTACAAGTTCGTCTCCGACGAGCGGTACAAGCCGGGCAACAGCAAGCACGCCCGCGAGCACAACAAGAAGCTGCTCGACAAGGGCACCCTCTACGTGGCGAAGTTCAAGGGCGACAGCCCGGCCGCCGAGTTCGACGGCTCCGGCAAGCTGCCGTCCGACGGCGAGTTCGACGGCACCGGCGAGTGGATCCCGCTGGCCTCGGGCAACCGCTCGTTCGTGCCCGGCTTCACCGCCGAGGAGGTCTACGTCTTCACGCGCCTCGCCGCGGACGCGGTCGGCCCGACCAAGATGGACCGCCCCGAGGACGTCGAGCCGAACCCGCGCAACCGCCGGGTCTACGCCGCGCTCACCAACAACACCGACCGCGGCAAGGCGGGCAAGGAGGGCGCCACCGAGCCCAACCCGCGCGTGGGCAACAGGCACGGCCACGTGCTGGAGCTGGAGGAGCGCCGCGGCGACAACACCGCGACCACGTTCTCCTGGAAGCTGCTGCTGGTCTGCGGCGACCCGAACACCGCCGACACCTACTTCGGCGGCTACGACAAGTCGCAGGTCTCGCCGATCTCGTGCCCGGACAACGTGGCGTTCGACTCGCGCGGCAACCTGTGGATCTCCACGGACGGCAACGCCCTCGGCTCCAACGACGGCCTGTTCGCCGTGCCGGTGGAGGGCCGCTACCGGGGCCGGGTCAAGCAGTTCCTGACCGTGCCGCGCGGCGCGGAGACCTGCGGCCCGGTCATCGAGGACGACTTCGTCCTGGTCTCGGTCCAGCACCCGGGCGAGATCGACGGCGCCTCGGCCGACACCCCGCTGTCCCACTGGCCGGACGGCGGCGCGACCCAGCCGCGCCCGGCGGTCGTCGCCGCCTGGAAGAAGGACAAGGGCCGCATCTGCGGCTGATCCCGGGAGGGGGGCTCGCGCCACCGCGAGCCCTCCACCCACCCACGTGCCCTCCACTCGAAACGCGCGAGTCGTACGTTCAGACCCACCGTGTCGTACGTCCAGGACCCCCGAATTCAACGTTCCGGACCCCGGTGGGCGCCTCCTGCCGGGCGGCAGCGCAGAACTCGGCGCTCCCGGGCGTACGACACGGTGGTCCGGAACGTACGACTCGCGCGTCCTGGAGGTACGACTCGCGGGGGTGGGCGGGGTTAAGGTCCCTCCCATGAGTCGACCCGTTGCCCTGGTCACCGGTGCGTCGCGCGGTATCGGCGCGGCGGTCGCGCGTGCCCTCGCCCCCACCCACGACCTCCTCCTGGGCGGCCGCGACGGTGCCGCCCTCGACGAGCTGGCCGGGTCCCTGGGGTCGGCCGCGCCCTGGCCGGTCGACCTGACCAACGCCGACGCGCTCGCCGACGCCGTGACCGCGCTGGACCGCCTCGACGTCCTGGTGCACAGCGCGGGCGTCGCCGAGCTGGGTCCCCTCGCCGAGGCCGACGCCGGGACGTGGCGCCGCACCCTCGACGTCAACGTGGTCGCCGTCGCCGAGCTGACCCGCCTCGTGCTGCCCCTCCTGCGCGCGAGCCGCGGCCACGTCGTGCTGATCAACTCCGGGGCGGGCCTGCGCGCCAACCCCGGCTGGGGCGTCTACGCCGCGAGCAAGTTCGCCCTCCGCGCCTTCGCCGACGCCCTGCGCGCCGAGGAGGAGGACCTCCGCGTCACCTCCGTCCACCCCGGGCGCGTCGACACCGACATGCAGCGCGGCGTCCGCGCCCAGGAGTCCGGCGACTACGAGCCGCACCTGTACCTGGACGCGGACTCCGTCGCCCGTGCCGTCGCGGGCGCCGTCAACGCGACCGACGACGCCCACGTCACCGACGTCGTGCTCCGCCCGAGGCCCCGGCGGGGCTGAGACCCCTAGCGCAGCCGGGCGGCCACCTCCCGCACCCCGGCCTGCGCCTCGCGCCGGTCGACCCGGGTCGTCTCGCCGTCGGCCACGACCCGCTCGCCCGCGACCCACACGTCCTTGACCCGCCGCGTCCCCGACGCCCACACGAGGTTCGCCAGCACCTGCTCGTCCGGCGCGTCCAGGCCGGTGGCGAACGCCGGGTCGTCCACGTCGACGTGCACCACGTCCGCCCACCGGCCGGGCTCCAGCGCGCCCAGGTCGTCCCGGCCCAGCGCCTCCGCGCCACCCCGCGTGGCCAGCAGCAGCGCGTCCGCCGCCCGCATCGCGGTCGCGTCCCCGGACGTCACGCGCGCCAGCAGCGCCGCCAGCCGGGCCTCCTCGAACAGGTCGAGGTCGTCGTTGGACGCGGGCCCGTCCGTGCCCAGCCCGACCTTCACGCCCGCGTCGACGTACGACCTGACCGGCGCGATCCCGGACGCCAGCTTCGTGTTCGAGCCGGGGCAGTGCGCCACGCCGACGCCGTGCCTGGCGTAGATCTCCACGTCCTCCGGCGACAGGTGCACCGAGTGCGCGGACAGCACCCGCCCGCCCAGCACGCCCGCCCGCTCCAGCAGCCGGGGCACGGAGCCGTGCGACTCGCGCTGCGCCAGGTCCTCCTCCGCCGACTCGGCGACGTGCACCTGCACCAGCGCGCCCCGGTCCCGCGCGAGGCCGGCCACCTCGCCCAGCGCGTCCGGCGACAGGATGTACGCCGAGTGCGGCCCGTAGCTCAGCTCGACCCGCTCGTGCGGGCCGAACCGCAGCCCGTCCGCGTCGATCCACCGGGTGATCTCCTCGGTCATCGGCCGCCACGGCATGCCCGGCAGGTCCATGATCGCCGCGCCGAACAGCACCCGGGACCCGGCCGCGAGCACCGCGTCGGCCAGCTGCTCGCCGTGGAAGTACATCTCCGCGCTGGTGGTGACGCCGTTGCGCAGCATCTCCACCGCGCCGAGCAGCATCCCGGCCCGGATGTCCGACGGCACCATCTTCGCCTCGGCCGGCCACATCGCCTCGCGCAGCCAGCGCAGCAGCGGCAGGTCGCCGCCGAGCCCGCGCAGCACCACCATCGGGCTGTGCGCGTGGGCGTTGACCAGGCCGGGCAGCAGGATCCCGCTCAGCTCGCGGACCTCGCCGTCGAACGCGGGCGCGTCGGCGGCCGGTCCGACGTGGGCGACCCGGCCGTCGACGACGTCGACCACGGCGTCGCGCAGGACCGAGCAGGAGGGATCGCAGGGCAGGACCACCGGGGCGTGCAGGCGCAGCGACATGGTCCAGATCCTGCCGCACCCGTCCGGGTGTCACCCGGCCTGATAACCCGAAGAGTTGGTTTGGTCCGCTCAACGGGTGCGGGCCGCCGGTCCGGTCGTAGCCTGCCGAACGGATGGCGGCGCTGGTCCGGGAGGAGCGACGGTGGCTGGTGGCAGTGGGAACCGACGAGGTCAGCGGGCGGTGGCGGTGCTGCGGTCCGAAGTGGATTTCACCGATTCGGGCCTGTCCCGCGAACGCCGTCGCCTCGCGCTGTACCTGCTGGTGCACTTCGTGGACGAGCACGGGCGGATGAGCGGCGCCTACCGGCGGGTGCTCAAGCGCGCGGCGGGCGACCCGGGGCACTGGGCGCACGGCCGGTCGCTGGGCGCGGTGCGGGCCGAGGTGGCGCGCTGGATCGGCGTGGGCGCCCGGCAGGACTGCCGGCCGCCGTGGGACCGGATCGCCGACCTGGTCGAGGCCGTGGTGGAGCCGGAGAAGGCGCCGGAGGTGCTGGCGACCGCCCGCTACCTGCACTGCCGGGCCACGGGGGAGCGCGTGCCCGCGGGTGAGCGGCTGAAGTGCCCGGACTGGGTGACGGCCGAGCACGTCACCACGGCGATGATCGGCGGTCCCGAGTGGGCCCGGCGGCACCACCTGGTCGAGGCGGCCGAGCCCGGGGCGCCCGGAGTGCCTGGGGCGCCCGGAGTGCCTGGGGCGCCCGAGGCGGTGAAGGCGCGACCGGCCAAGCCCACGGCGCTCGCGGCCAAGACCTCGGCGACCTCGGGCCAAGCGACCCCGGCCCAGGCCCAGGCGCTCGCCCTCCGGGAACCCGACACCCGGCAGACCGAAGCCCGGCAGCCCGTCACGCGCCTGCCCGAGCCCCGCACCGCCGAAGCCCTCACCCCCGAAGCCCTCACCCCCGAAGCCCTCACCCCCGAAGCCCTCACCCCCGAAGCCCTCACCCCCGAAGCCCTCGCCGCCGAAGCCCTCACCTCGGAATCGGCCCCCAAGCGCCCCGACCAGGAGCAGCGGGCCTACGAGCTGCTGTGGTCGGTGGTCCGGGTCCACCGGGAGATGGAGGAACGCCACCTGGCGCGCATCACCGCCCTGGAGGAGGAGGTGCTCGCCCTGCGCGCGGAGAACGCCCGCCTGACCGGCGACGTCACCTCGTGGCTCGGCTCCTACCGCCCGGACATCCCCTCCCAGCGCCAGGGCGCCGTCGCGAGCCGCCACCTCGCGCTGGAGGACCCGTCGCAGGCGTTCACCTACCCGCTGCCCGCGGAACTGCCCGACCCGCGCGCCTGAACGACGCGGCTCACCCGCCGACCGGCAGGGTGGCCCGCACCTCCCAGCCACCGCCCGCGCGCGGGCCCGCCTCGAACGCGCCGCCCAGCAGCTCGACGCGCTCCCTCATGCCGACCAGCCCGTAGCCGCCGGAGCCGCCGACCGGCGCGGCCCTGCGCTCCCGCCCGTCGTCGGCCACGACCACGCGCACCTGCCCGTCCACCACCGTCACCGACACGTCGACCCGCGACACCCCGCCGGCGTGCTTGCGGGTGTTGGTCAGCGACTCCTGCACCAGCCGCAGCACCGAGCGGCCCAGCGACGGCGGCACGGCCACCGGCAGGTCCAGGTGCAGCCGCACGGGCTGGCCGGACTCCTCCACCACGCCGCGCACGTCGTCGGCCAGGTCGCTGGTCGCGGCCGGCGCCGGTGCCTCGACCTCGGCCCCGCGCAGCGTCCCGACGAGCCTGCGCATCGCGGTCAACGCCTCGTTGCCGCTGTGCACGATGATCGGCAGCACCTCGCCCGCCGCAGCGGGCACGGCCTGCGCCGCCTGCGCGTGCACCACGATCCCGGTCACGTAGTGCGCCACCACGTCGTGCAGCTCGCGCGCCAGCGCCATCCGCTCGGCGTGCTGGGCCGCCGCCACCTCGGCCCGCACCGCGGTGGCCCGCTCGCGGTCGCGGGCCCGGAAGTACAGCCCGGTGCCCAGGGACAGCGCCAGCAGCACCCCGCCGCCGATGAGGTGCTGCCACACCGGGGGCTCGTACTCGGGCCACTCGGCCGCCCAGTAGCTCGGCCGCACCCACACCACCGCCGCGGACACCGCGACCAGCAGCGCCACCGCGACCGCCGCCCGCACCGGGGCCACCTGCCGCACCGCGATGGCGATGATCGCCATGACCGCCGCCGTCTCGGAGATCACCAGGCCGCCGACCACGGGCACGGCGGGCGCGTGGTCGGTCAGCCGCAGCACCACCGAGCCCGCCGCCAGCGCGGTCGCGGCGGCCAGCGCGGCGTCGAACGGCCGCCGGGGCGCCAGCACGGCCAGCGCGCACACCACGACCGACCCCGGGAGCTGCCACCAGGTGCTCTGCTCGCTGAACACCTCGCCCGCGAGGAAGAAGAGCAGCGCGCAGGCGAGGGGCCACTGGCGGCGGAGCAGCGCGCGCCACCCGAGGTCAGTGCTCTCCACGACGAGTCACCGTAAGACCTCCGGGCGGATGCCGCGTCCTACCCCGGTCGGGCGGACCATCGGTCGTGAGGCTGACCCGAACGCCTGCGGATACACACCAGTGGCCGATGCCGGATGACGAAACCCGGGGCGACCCTGGAGTCAGTCGGGGAACGGAGGACGCGATGTTCGGAGTGGTCGCCACCTGGGCGGGCGCCGTGGTGGGCCTGCTGGTGCTGGTGTTGATGGCGTTGTCGGGAGTGTTGATCGACTCGCAGCGGTAGGCCGGGGCCCGTCACGTCCCCGCGTGGCGCCGCAGCAGCTCGGCGAGGCGCCCGGGGAACTGGGGCCGGGTCGTCTCGACGGGGTGGGGCGAGAAGCGCGCGGGGCCGCCGGCGCGGGCGCGGCGGGCGGCGCCGGGGTCGAGCCGGAACGCGGGCCGGTTGCCCGCCGTCCGCTGGCGGGAGCGCAGCCACGACAGGCGGTGCAGCGACTCGGCGTGGTGGTCGGTGACGGTGACCCGCGCGAGGTCGAACGAGTGCAGCACGGCCCGGTTCAGCTCCACCACGGCGCGGTCGCGCCACAGCGAGCGCTCGGTGCTCGTGTCGAGGCCCAGCGCCTCGGCGACCTGGCGCGCCGCGCCGAGGGCGTGCTCGTCGGCCAGGCTGCGGGCGCCGATCTCGGAGCCGACGAACCACGAGTTGAACGGCGCGGCGGGGTAGTCGACGCCGCCGATGGACAGCCGCATGTTCGAGATCACCGGCACGGCGTGCCAGCGCAGGCCCAGCCGCCCGAACCAGGGCAGCTCGGGGTGCTCCAGGCACACCTCGTGCACCACGTCCGGCGGCACGGCGAACAGCCGCGCGCCCTCGTGCGCGGTCTCCACCACCAGCGGCAGCACGTCGAAGCGGCTCCGCTGCTCGGGCGGGCGCCAGCCCATGCCCTGCACGGCGTCGGTGAACGCGGCGTAGCGGCGGTCGCCGGAGCCGTCGGGGTGGCCCGCGTACCGGACGAGCTGCTCGTTCCAGATGCACGGGCCGGGCGCGGTGGGGGTGTCCGGGGCGAAGACGGTGATCAGCGGGCGGATCTCGCCGCCGTTGGTCGCCAGGCGCAGGTGCTCGACGCACTCGGCGGCCACGGCGGCGGCGTTGCGGAGGCCGCGCAGGTCGCGGACCTTGAGCCGGCGCCACGGCACGCCGCTGGTGCACCAGCCGCTGTCGCGCAGGGCGATCCGCGCGCCGTAGGACAGCTCCTCGGGGGTGTGGCGGTAGGTGCCGGTCCCGGCCACCTCGTCGCGGACCCGGCTCAGGCGCGGGCCGACCGGACCCGCCTCGGGGTGGGCGATGTGGAACATGCGGAGGAAGGACTCCGCGGCGTCCAGGTCGAACGTTATCGGTTCGTTGTCGAGTGCGGTCACGGGCGGCAACCGTAGTTGCGGAACCGCGTCACCCGTCACTGCCGGACGGGGCACAACGGGTGATCAAAAAAGAACGCACCATCGAGTGACGAAACGACCCGGAGTGCTCCCCGTTCCCCGGGCACCGGACCTTGATCCCACGGTCAGGTGAGTTCGACCCGTTCGAACATCAGGTCGTGGCTGACCCGGTCCTCCTCGACGGCCCGCTGCTCGAACTTGGTCACCGGTCGCCAGTCCGGCCGCGGCGCCCACCCGTCGAACCGGTTGCGCAGCAGC
This sequence comes from Actinosynnema sp. NPDC059797, assembly GCF_042732085.1. NCBI lineage: Bacteria > Bacillati > Actinomycetota > Actinomycetes > Pseudonocardiales > Pseudonocardiaceae > Actinosynnema > Actinosynnema sp. NPDC059797. The sequence continues at coordinate 25,041 of NZ_JBHWIE010000012.1, read as the reverse complement.
GGCTCGGCCGAGCACACCTCCAGCATCTGCTCGGCGTAGTGCTCCCAGTCGGTGGCCAGGTGCAGCGTGCCGCCGGGCCGCAGGCGCGTGGCCACCAGGCGCACGAACTCCGGCTGGACCAGCCGCCGCTTGTGGTGCTTCTTCTTGGGCCACGGGTCGGGGAAGAAGATCCGCACGCCGGTGAGCGAGCCGGGTTCCACGTGATCGGTGAGCAGGTCCACGGCGTCGCCGCGCAGCACCCGCAGGTTCTCCACGCCGAGGGCCTCGGCGCGCAGCAGCAGCTGCGCCAGGCCGGGCTTGTAGACCTCGACGGCCACGTAGTTGAGCTCAGGGGCGGCGGCGACCAGCCGGGAGGTCGTCTCGCCCATCCCGGAACCGATCTCCAGCAGCACCGGCGCCTCGCGGCCGAACCACTCGTCGAATCGCACGGGACCGGCCGGGAGCGCTTTGACCTCGCGGCCCCAACGCTCCCAGTGGCGGTCCCATGCGCGCTGCTGCCCCACCGTCATCCGCTCCCCGCGCTGCACGTAGCTCACGACGGTTCGGTGGTGGGGCGGTCGCTGGTGGCTGGACGTCACGGACGTACAGCCTATGGCCGTGCGTCAGGCGATGTTCTCCAGGTCCTCGATCTGCTCGCGCAGCTCGCCCGGCGTGAACTCGATGGCTTGGCGCTGACCGGGGCCCCGGTGCGCGGGGAGCAGGTCGACGAAACCGGGGTGCCGGTCGGTGAACTGCACGGTGGTCGGCTCGGCGGGGCCGTAGACGCCGCTCTCGGACGGCACGAACTCCCAGTAGCCGACTTCGCCCTCGGATGCCCAGGGCACGAACACCCAGCCAGGCCGGTTGGCCAGGAGCCGGGTCACCTCGTCCTCGACGGCGAACGCCGCCGCGCGCGAGGCGATCTTGCCGCGGTCGAGGGCCCGCAACCACCAGGGTGCCGGGGCTTCGGGTCCGACCGCCCGGAACAGGGCGAGCACCTGCTGCTCGTCGGCCCGGTGGATCCAGGCTCGACGGCTCTGCGCGGGCGAGTCGGCGATGCCGACGCCTCCCGCGGCCTCGATGGCGTGCGACCATTCCAGCGCCATCATCGGTTCGACGCGAAGGGCGTGGTCGCGTTGCCGTGGCAACTTCTTCGACCCGGTGGCCGAGGACTCGGCGTTCAGGTCCGGATCAAGCACCGTCACGGGTTCACCTCCGGGGGGTTCCTTGACGGGGGTCACGAATTCGCGTGCGGGCTGGACACCCACCTCACGATTCGTTGCTTTCCATCTGACCGGGTTCAGATGATTTTGTCATGGCCCTGTGCCGGAGTTCACGACGTCTTAACGAACGTCTTACTCCAGTTGCCTCAACCTGGAACTGCGAAACATGACTGACATGGAATATTTGTGACATCAACCACAGGGGGAATTGCGTGTTGGGGAGAGCGGTTCTGAGCGTGGCGGCCTCGGTCGCGCTCGTGCTGACCGCACCCGGTACCGGTGTCGCCACCGGACCCGGACAGGGGGCGCGGGCGCAGACGATCCGCGAGCAGCAGTGGCACCTGGAGGCCCTGGGCGTGCCGGCGGCGCACGCCACCACGCGCGGCGAGGGCGTGGTGGTGGCGGTCGTGGACTCCGGCGTGGACGCCACGCGGCCCGACCTCGCCGGCGCGCTGCTGCCCGGGGCCGGCTTCGGCTCCGCGAGCGGCACCGACGGCACCCTGGACGGCGACGGGCACGGCACCGCCATGGCGGCGCTGATCGGCGGCCGGGGCGTCGACGGCGGCGTGCTCGGCGTCGCGCCGGCCTCGCGGATCCTGCCGGTCTCGGTCGGCGCGGACGGCGAGAAGTTCACCACCACGTCCGTCGCCGAGGGCGTGACCTGGGCCGTCGACCAGGGCGCCGACGTGGTCAACCTGTCCCTGACCTCCGCCGCCACGCTCACCCCCGACCTGCTGCGCGCGGTGAACCACGCGTTCGACAACGACGTCGTGGTGGTCGCCGGCACGGGCAACGACGGCCAGGAGCACGTGGGCGCGCCCGCCAACATCAAGGGCGTCGTCGCGGTGTCCGGCACGGTCCGCGGCAACGCGCCGTGGCCGTCGTCGAACACGGGCCCGGAGACCGTGCTCGCCGCACCCGCCGAGGACATCGTCACCGCCATCACGCTGAACGCCTCCGCGACCGGGTTCGCCCAGGTCGACGGCACCAGCGCGGCGACGGCACTGGTGTCCGGGGTCGCGGCGCTGGTCCGCGCCCACCGCCCGGACCTGGACGCGGGCAACGTGGTCAACCGCCTGATCGCCACGGCCACCGACCTCCAGGCGCCCGGTCGGGACGGCGCGACGGGCTTCGGCCTGGTCAACCCGGTGGCCGCGCTGACCGCCGAGGTGCCGGCGGTGGACCGCAACCCCCTGGCGCCGCCCCCGCCGCCGCCCCCGGCGACCACCGCGTCCGCGCCGCCGGCCCAGGCGCTGCCGCCGGCCGCCCCGGAAGGCGGCGACCGCCTCGCGCCGATCGCCGGCGGGCTCGGCGCGGCCGTCGTCCTGGTGGTCGCGATCGCCCTCCTGCGGGCGCGCCGGAACAGAATCCGCCGCGCCCCGGTCCCGGTCGTCACCGAAATCCCGCCGCCGGACGACGACTTCTGGCGCACCGACCGGTGGTGACAAAAGTCCGGCGCCATTCCGCAGTTCTGCCTATTGGGTGGCGTGGTATTCCACTGATTCCTTCGTCAACTGCATGAACGCCTGTTCGAGCGAACCGACCTGCGGGCTCAGCTCGTGCAGGGTCACGCCGTTCGCCGCGGCCAGTTCGCCGATGGCCGACGATTCCACCCCGTGCACGACCAGCGCGCCGTCGGCCGCGGTCTCCACGCGCCCTTGGCCCTCCAGCAGTGCCCGCAGCCGGTCGGGCTGGGGCGAGCGGACGCGGACCACGCCCTCGGTGGCCTCCTGGATGAACTGCTCGGTGCCGGTCTGCGCGATGAGCCTGCCGCGCCCGATCACCACCAGGTCGTGCGCCGTCTGGGCCATCTCCGACAGCAGGTGGCTGGACACGAACACGGTCCGGCCCTCGTCGGCGAGCCGGTGCATGAACTGCCTGATCCAGAGGATGCCCTCGGGGTCGAGGCCGTTGACCGGCTCGTCGAACAGCAGCACCTCGGGGTCGCCGAGCAGCGTGCCCGCGATGCCGAGCCGCTGGGACATGCCCAGCGAGAAGGTGCCCGCGCGGCGGTCGGCGACCTCGGTGAGGCCGACCAGGTCCAGCACCTCGTCGACGCGGCCGGCCGGGAGGTCGTTCGACCTGGCCAGCCACCTCAGGTGGGAGCGCGCGGAGCGGTTCGGGTGCACCCACTTGGCGTCCAGCAGCGCGCCGACGGTCCGCAGCGGGTGGCGCAGGGTCCGGTAGTCCCGCCCGTTCACGGTGACGCGGCCCCGGGTGGGGCGGTCCAGGCCGATGATCATCCGCATGGTGGTGGACTTGCCCGCGCCGTTCGGGCCGAGGAAGCCGGTCACCCGGCCCGGTGCGACGGTGAACGACAGGTCGTCCACCGCCACGGTCCTCCCGTAGCGCTTGGTGAGGCCGATCGCTTCGATCATGACTTCTCCCGTCCGATCGCGGAACGCCGAGAACGAGCCCGGGCCACCTCCCCGAAGGTGACCCGAGCTCCCCCTTCCCAACCCCCCGATCCCCGCGCGGCCGGCCCCCGAAGCGCGACCGCGCGGGTCCCCCTCACGCGTCCCGCCGCTTCACCACCACGAGCGAGATCACGTACACCGCCACCGCGATGGCGGCGAAGTACCCGAGCGACCCCCACGGGCTCAGGTCGCCGACGGCCGCCGGGCCCGCGCCCTCCGGCATGGCGCCCACGTCCGGGTCGCCCATGATGAACTTGTTGGCCACGGTGAACGGCATCCACTTCTGGATGTCGTCGCCGATGTTCGGGATGAACCCGACCACGCTCTCCAGCACCAGCGCGAACACCAGGATGATCGACACCGCGCCCGCGGTCTGCCGCACCAGCGCGCCGACGCCCAGCGCGAGCAGCGCCCCCGCCCCGTACACCAGGCCGACGCCCGCGACGTGCCGCCAGTCGTTGGCCGAGTCCAGCGCGAGCTGGGAGGTGTCGTCGGCCAGCAGCCAGCTCAGGCCCCACGACCCGAACGCGGCGGCCTCGCCGACGAGGGCGGACAGCAGCACCACGACGACGGCCTTGGCGACCATCGGCGAGGTCCGGTCGGGCACCGCCTGGAACGTCGCCTTGATCGTGCCGAAGCGGTACTCGGTGGTGACCGCCAGCGCCGCCATCACCATGACCACGTACAGCCCGAACGAGTGCGTGAAGACCGTGGCGATCACCGGGATCGGCGAGTCGTTCCAGTTGGCCGCAATGATCGCGGTGATGCCCGCGGTCAGGCCGAGGGCGAGGAGCATGCACCACCACGGCGAGCGGGTGGAGAAGAGCTTGATCCGTTCAACGGCGAGCAGAGTCATCGCGCGGTCACTTCCCGGTCTCGACGAGTTCGGCGTGGTACTCGACGGAATCGCCGGTGAGCTGCATGAAGGCCTGCTCCAGCGAACCGCGTTGCGGGCTCAACTCGTGCAGCACCACGCCGCCCGCCGCCGCGATGTCCCCGATCTGGTCACTGCTGGCACCCGACACGGTGAGCGCGCCGTCCTCGCCGTCGCGGACGGTGAAGCCCTTGTCCACGAGCATGGCGCCCAGCTTGTCGGCGTGCGGGCTGCGCACCCGCACGCTGTTCTCGGTGGCCTCCTGGATGAAGTGCTCGGTGCTGGTCTGCGAGATCAGCCTCCCGCGCCCGATGACCACCAGGTCCTGGGCGGTGAGCGCCATCTCCGACAGCAGGTGGCTCGACACCAGCACGGTCCGCCCCTCGGCGGCCAGGCCCTGCATGAACTGCCTGATCCAGAGGATGCCCTCGGGGTCGAGGCCGTTGACCGGCTCGTCGAACAGCAGCACCTTCGGGTCGCCGAGCAGGGCGCCCGCGATGCCGAGCCGCTGGGACATGCCCAGCGAGAAGCCACCGGCCCGGCGCTTGGCGACCTTGGTGAGGCCGACCAGGTCGAGCACCTCGTCCACGCGGCGGCCCGGCAGCCCGTTGGACTTGGCCAGCCACTCCAGGTGCGCCCTGGCGGAGCGGTTCGGGTGCACCCACTTGGCGTCCAGCAGCGCGCCGACGGTCCGCAGCGGGCGGTCGAGGCTCGTGTAGGTCTTGCCGTCGATGAGCACCTTGCCCGCGCTCGGCCGGTCGAGGCCGAGGATCATGCGCATGGTGGTGGACTTGCCCGCGCCGTTCGGGCCGAGGAAGCCGGTGACCCGGCCCGGTGCGACGGTGAACGACAGGTCGTCCACGGCCACGGTCTTCCCGTAGCGCTTGGTGAGGCCGATCGCCTCGATCATGGTTTCTCCCCTGGACCGCACATCCCCCGGTGTTCGGTCAAACCCTGCCCCGCCGGTGGGGGTCGGCACATCGGTCTGTAGTTGACTCGTGCGTGCGACTTCAGTCTTATCGTCTTCCCTACCTCGGTCGCAGTAATCCGTGATCACCCTGAGTCGCCCCCTGGTCCCCCGTCCCTCCCCCCTCAGGGTCACGACCCGCGTGTCCTCCACCCGGACATCGCGTGTCCTCCACTCAGGCACCGCGAGTCGTACGCCCAAGCCGCGCGAGTCGTACGTTCAAGACCACCGAGTCGTACGCCCAGGACCCCCGAACCCACCGCCCGCGACCCCGGTCAGGCCGCGAAGTACCGGTCCAGCACCGCCGCCGCCCCGTCCTCCAGCACGGTCGTCGTCACCGCGTCCGCCGCCTCCCGCACGGCGACCGGCGCCTGCCCCATCGCCACCCCGCGGGCCGCCCACCGCAGCATCTCCACGTCGTTGTCGCCGTCGCCGATGGCCAGGGTGTCCGCAGCCGGCACGCCCAGCTCGGCCCTCAGCTCCTCCAGCGCCGCGCCCTTGGTCACCCCGGGCGGCGTCAGGGTCAGCCACGGCTCCGTGTGGTCCACCGACCACGTCGCCCCCGGCAGCTCCACGTCCAGCAGCCGCAGCCGCAGCTCCTCCGGCGTCCGCCCCACCCACCGCACGACCAGCCGCGACGTCGGCTCCGCCACCAGCTCGGCGAACGGGACCTCCCGCACCACGCCCCACAGGTCGCCGTCCGGGAACCGGCCCAGCGACAGGTTCCCCACCCCGGTCAGCTCGGCCGCGAACACCGCGCCCGGCAGCAGCGCCCGCAACCGCGCCACGCTCGGCCCCGGGTCGAACGCCACCTTCCGCACCACCGCCCGCGCCGCCGCGTCCCACCACACCGCGCCGTTGGAGCAGATCGCCGTCCCGGTCAGGCCCAGGTCCTCGGCGACGGGGCGGGCGCCGACGAGGCTGCGGCCGGTGGAGAGCACCACGTGGGCGCCGTGGTCGACGGCCCTCCGGATCGCCGCGCGGACCGCGGGGGCCACCTCCTCGCGCCCCACGGGGGTGATCGTGCCGTCGATGTCCAGGGCGATGAGGCGGGGTTTCCAGGTCACGTCGGCACCCTAGCCGGCGAGCCATTAATGAACCGTGATTCAATAACTCCGTGCCCCGACCCAGGACGATCACGGACGAGCGCCTGCTCGCGGCGACCGGGCAGGTCATCGGCCGCCGCGGACCGGGCTTCACGCTCGCCGAGGTCGCCGCCGAGGCCGGGGTGTCGGTCGGCACGGTGGCGCAGCGCTTCGGCTCCAAGAACGGCCTGCTCCAGGCCCTGACCAGGCACACCTCGGCCGCGCAGGTGGCACGCATGCGCGCCGCGGCCGACGTGCCGGACCCGGTCGAGGGCCTGCGCGCCGCGCTGCTGACGTGGCTGGAGGGCATGACCGACCCGAACGAGGCGCAGAACCACCTCGCGCAGCTCGGCGTGGACCTGGTCGACCCGGGGCTGCGCGCGCTGCTCGCCGACCTGTACGAGGCGACCGGGCGGACCGTGCTGGAGCTGACCCGCCGGGCCGACCTGCCGCACGCGCCGTCGCCGGAACGCGCGGCGCGGGTGCTCACCGCCCTGCTCTACGGGGTGTCGATGGACTGGTCGGTCCGGCCGCGCGGCGCGCTGGCCGACCGGCTGGTGGAGGACGTGGACGCGGTGCTGGCCGCGTGGAAGGGGAGATGATGGCTGACCTGAGGGGGAAGGTCGCGGCGGTCACGGGCGCGACGCGCGGCGCGGGCCGGGCGATCGCGGTCGAGCTGGGCGCGGCGGGCGCGACGGTGTTCGTCGGCGGCCGGTCGACGCGCGAGCGGAAGTCGCCGATCGGCCGGGACGAGACGATCGAGGAGACGGCCGAGCTGGTCACGGCCGCCGGCGGGCGCGGCATCGCGGTGCGCTGCGACTTCACCGTCCCCGAGGACGTGGACGCGTTCCGGGCCCGCGTCGAGGCCGAGGGCGACGGGCGGCTGGACGTCCTGGTGGACGACGTGTGGGGCGGCGAGGCGGACACCGAGTTCGGCGTGTACTGGGAGCAGGACCTGGACAAGCAGCTGCGGCTGTGGCGGAACAGCGTGCAGGCGCACCTGGTCACCCTGCACCGCCTGCTGCCGCTGCTGGTCCGCGAGCCGGGCGGCCTGCTGGTCGAGGTCACCGACGGCGACAGCGACGAGTTCTACTCCGGTTCCCTGGCCTACGACTCGGTGAAGGTGGCGATCCGCCGCTTCGGCACCGTGATGGGCAAGGAGCTGGGGCCCCTGGGCTGCACGTCGGTCGCCGTCACGCCCGGGTTCCTGCGCTCGGAGCAGATGCTGGAGCACTTCGGCGTGACCGAGGAGAACTGGCGCGACGCGATCGCCAAGGAGCCGCACTACGCGATGGCGGAGTCGCCGCGCTACGTGGGCCGCGGCATCGCCGCGCTCGCGGCCGACCCCGACCGGCACCGCCACAACGGCAAGGCGCTCGCGTCGTGGACCCTCATGCGCGAGTACGGCTTCACCGACGTGGACGGCTCGAAGCCGGACTGGGGCCGCTGGTACGAGGAGGTGTTCAAGCCGGGCGTCGACCCGACGACCGCGGACGCCTCGAAGTACCGCTGAGCGGCACGCCGGGAACACCGCACCCGGCCCGGCGGCTCACACGTCGCCGGGCCGGACCAGCCCCGTCTCGTACGCCAGCACCACGGCCTGCACCCGGTCCCGCAGCTCCAGCTTCGCCAGGATGCGCCCCACGTGCGTCTTCACCGTCGCCTCGGACAGGAACAGCTTCCGCGCGATCTCGGTGTTCGACAGGCCCTTGGCGATCAGCACCAGCACCTCGCGCTCGCGCTCGGTCAGCACCTCCAGCACCGACGCGTCGCGCAGCTCGCCGCCGCCGTCGCCGAGGAACCGGCTCAGCAGCCGCTTGGTCACCGACGGCGACACCACCGCGTCGCCGCTGGCCACCGCGCGCAGCGCCGACAGCAGGTCGCCCGGCGGCGTGTCCTTGAGCAGGAACCCCGACGCCCCGTTGCGCAGCGCCGACAGCGCGTACTCGTCGAGGTCGAACGTGGTCATCACGAGGACCTTCGCGGTGCCCGCCTCGGCGATCCGCTTGGTCGCCTCCACCCCGTCGAGCACGGGCATCCGGACGTCCATCAGCACCACGTCCGGCTGGAGCGAGGCCGCCAGGTGCACGGCGTCCAGGCCGTCGCCGGCCTCGCCGACCACCTCGATGTCGTCTTGGGCGCCGAGCACCATCCGGAAGCCCATCCGCATGAGCTCCTGGTCGTCGACGAGCAGTACCCGGATCACCGAACCACCCTATGACGGCGTCAGGGGGAGCACGGCCCGGACCCGCCACCCGCCGCCGGGGTTGGGGCCCGCCTCCAGCGTGCCGCCCAGCACGCCGGCGCGCTCGCGCATCCCGATCAGGCCGTTGCCGCCGGACACCGCGACCAGGTCGTGGGGCGTGCCGAACCCGTCGTCGGCCACCTCGACGGTCAGCCGCTCGCCCTCCCGCGCGACCCGGACGACCGCCGACGCGCCGGACCCGGCGTGCTTGAGCGTGTTGGTCAGCGCCTCCTGCACGATCCGGTAGAGGCCCAGCCCGAGGCCCGCGGGCAGCGCGCCCAGGTCGTCCGCGACCTCCAGGCGCACCGGCAGCCCGGCCGCCCGGCAGTTCTCGGCCAGCTCGCCCAGGTCGCCCGCGCCCGGCTGCGGCACCCACTGCGTGCCGGACCCGTCCTCCGACCGCAGCACGCCCAGCAGCCGCCGCAGCTCGGTCAGCGCCTGCCGCCCGGTGTCGGCGATGGTCCGCACCGCCGCCTCGGCCAGCTCGGGGTTGGCGCGGATCGCGTACCCCGCGCCGTCCGCCTGCACCACCATCACGCTCACCGCGTGCGCCACCACGTCGTGCAGCTCGCGCGCGATCCGCGACCGCTCCTCGCCGACCGCGATCCGGGCCTGCTGGTCCCGCTCGGTCTCCAGCAGCCGCAACCGCTGCTCCAGCTCGGAGTGGTAGGCGCGCCGGGCGCCGACGAACTCGCCCAGGGCCCAGCTGAACCCGAACACGACCGTGATCACGAACAGCACGAAGACGGTGTCGATGCCCAGGTCGAGCCGCCAGAACGCCCAGACGAACGTGCCGAGGGCCAGCCAGGCCGCGTACAGCAGGCCCTGCCGCCGCCCCGCGTACGCCACGACCGTGTAGAGCGCGACGGCCAGCGCGAAGTCCGAGGCCCGCACCGGCACGCCGGTCTGGAGGTCGCCGTGGGTGAGGAGCTGGAGCACGCCGCCGGCCAGGACCACGTAGGCCGAGCCCAGCGGGTGCTTGCGGCGGAACACCACCGGCACGACCATCAGCAGGCCGACGAGGAGCATCGTGCCCGGCGACACGGACACCGACGCGGCGACGATCGTGCCCAGGTCCATGACGAACAGCAACCCGGCGATCAGGGAGTCCCCGAACGCCGGGTGCGCTCGCATCCACAGGCTCAGCCGCCGCACGCGACCAGGTTAGGCAGGAGGGGTCCCGTCACGCGTCGCGCCACGGGTTGACCCGGCCTAGTCCTCCGGTCGGACGACCGGAGGACCGGGGGCCGGTGGGGCTAGCGGATCGTCTTGACCTGCGTCGGGTCCACCTGCTGCTCGGCGGTCGGCGCGGGCTGCTCCACCCGGGGCTGCGGCGCCGCCGGGGTCGCCGTCGGCGCGGTGGCCGCGGGCGACGTGGTGGTCGGGTGGGCCAGCGGCTCCATCCGGCTCTGCACCGGCACGCGGTGCTGCTGCTGCTGCTCGAACTGGCGGTGGTCCTCGGCCATCTCGTCCGCGAGCTGCTGCTGGATCTGCCGGTCGCGGATGCGGCCGAGGATGACCATCGTCACCGCGTGCACCAGCGCCAGCACCAGCAGCACGATCCCCAGCTTCGCCACCACGTCCTTGACCGGGTCGCCCGTCTCGATCGAGATCATCGACACCAGCGCCAGCAGGCCCAGGACCACCAGGTGGAAGAGAACTGTCGCGAGGCGGGTCATGGACCTGGCCGCCTCCGGGTCGCCGTACGCGCGGTTCATGTAGCCCTTGCCGCTGCGGTAGATGAGCTGGCCGTCGATCAGCACCAGCACCACGCCGAGCAGCAGGAACGCAGCGTAACCCTGTTCCATGACGTGACCTCCCTCGTCACCGCCGGAAATACCCCCGAACCGCCGTTCACAAACTGGACGTCACCCGCACGTGGCACGATTCGGGCGTGACGACCCAGGCCCAGCCGCTCGCCGGACCGCTCTCGGCGGCCGTGGCGAACCTGTGCGCCGGGTTGCGCCCGCAGGTCTCGCCGGCGACGGCGGCCGGCTTCGGCGAGGTGCTGCGCCGGTTGTCCGCCCCGCTGCAGGTCGCGGTGGCCGGCCGCATCAAGTCGGGCAAGTCGACGCTCGTCAACGCGCTCATCGGCCGCCGGGTCGCGCCGACCGACGTGGGCGAGTGCACGCGCCTGGTCACCCGCTTCCAGTACGGCACCGTGGACCGGGTCGAGGTGGTGTTCACCGACGGCCGCAAGCAGGTGCTGCCGTTCGAGCCGGACGGGTCGATCCCGCGCGACCTGGGCGTGGACGTCGAGCGCGTCTCCCACGTGGAGGCGTACCTGACCAACGCGGTGCTGCGGGACCTCACCGTGATCGACACCCCGGGCCTGGGCTCCCTGGACGCCGCGTCGGTGGCCCGGACCGAGGCGCTGCTGGGCCGGGGCGCCGACACCGGCGAGCTGGACCCGGTGTCGCGCAACGCGGTCGCGGGCGCGGAGGCCGTGCTGTACGTGGTCACGCAGGGCGTGCGGGCCGACGACCAGCAGGCGCTGGCCGCGTTCACCGCCGCCACCGCGGGCCGCGAGGCGGGGCCGGTGAACGCGATCGCCGTGCTCAACAAGGCCGACACGATCGCCGCGGAGACCGTGTCGGGCTCGGACGGCGACACGTGGCGGGCGGCCGTGCTGCTCGCCGAGCGCCAGGCGCTCACCCTCAAGCCGCGGGTCGCGGACGTGCTGCCGGTGATCGGCCTGGTCGCCGAGTCCACCGAGACCGGCGGCTTCACCTCGGCGGACGCGGACGCGCTGCGCGCGCTGGCCGGGCTGGACGCGGCGACCCGCGAGACCGTGCTGATCTCGGCGGACCTGTTCACCTCCTGGGAGTGCGGCGTCCCGGCCGGCGTGCGCGCCCGCCTGCTGGAGAAGCTGGACCTCTACGGCGTCCGCAGGGCCCTGGAGGCCCTGGACGCGGAGCCGGGCATCACGGCGGGCGCGCTGCGGCGCAAGCTGCTCGACGCCTCCGGCCTGGACGGGGTGCGCGCCAAGCTCAACGCGGTGTTCCGGGCGCGCGCCGACGGCATCAAGGCCGCCGCCGCGCTGGCGTCGGTGACCGCGCTGGCCGCCGCGTCCGGCGACCCCAACGAGCGGCAGCGCGTGCACAACGCCATCGAGGTGCTGCTGGCCAAGCCCGAGGCGCACCAGCTCCGGCTGCTGGAGGCGTTGACGCTGGTCTCCTCCGGCGCCGTGGCGATGCCCGACGACCTGCTGGAGGAGGTGCTGAGGTTCGGCAGCTCGCGGGACGTGTCCGAGCAGCTCGGCCTGCCCGGCAGGCCGCCGCACGAGCTGATCGCCCACGCGCTGGAGCGGGCGGGCTGGTGGCGGTCCTTCGCGTCGTTCGGCGCCACGCCCGCGCAGAGCCGGGTGGCGCACGTGGTGCACCGGGCGTACTTCCTGATCTGGCAACAACTGCGGGGGCGGCGGTGACGGGATTGGAACCGGGTGGCGGAACGGAACCGGGCGCGGCGGCGTCCGATGCCGGTGTGAACAGCACCATCGCCGATGAGCTGCTGGACCAGGCGTTGGCCGAGCGGCGCGCGTTGGTGCAGCTCTGCCTGTACGCGCTGGACCGGGCCCGCAGCTCCGGCATCGTCGAGCGGATCGAGGAGGGCCTGGCCGGGATCGGCGTGACGGCGCTGCGCCCGGACGGCGAGCGCTTCGACCCGGCCCGGCACGAGGCGGGCGGCACCGTGCCCACGGACGACGTGGCGCTGGACGGCGTGGTCGCCGAGACCGAGGTGGTCGGCTTCGTCGACCGCGGCCGCACGCTGCGCGCCCCGGTCGTCACCGTCTACACGGCCCGATGACGGGCCTGCCGCAGACCGTCCGGCAGACCAGGGAGAAGCTGACCGGCCTGGTCCGCTCGCTGGACCCCGCCGCCGCGTCGTTCGTGGAGACCCGCCGCGGCGGGCCCGCGTCGGTGGTCGTCGTCGGCGAGACCAACCGCGGGAAGAGCTCCCTGGTCAACGCCCTGCTGGCGACACCGGGCCTGTCCCCGGTGGACGCGGAGGTGGCGACCGCCGCGTACCTGGTGTTCCGGCACGGCGCGGAGTGGTCGGCGCGGGCCTGCTACGCCGGGTCGATGTCGCCGGTGCCGTTCGACCGGGAGGAGCTGCCGCGCTGGGTGTCCGCCGCGCACGACCTGCCCGAGGGGATGCTGCCGCCCCGGTACGTCGAGGTGGACGCCCCGATCCCGCTGCTGGAGCGGCTGTCGGTGGTCGACACCCCCGGTGTCGGCGGCCTGGACGCCGCGCACGGCGAACTCGCCGCCGAGGCCGCCGCGGACGCGACCGCGCTGCTGTTCGTGGTCGACGCCTCGGCCCCGTTCACGCGGGGTGAGCTGGACTTCCTGCGCGCGCTCGGGCAGCGGGTGGAGACCGTGGTGTTCGCGCTGGCCAAGGTCGACCAGTACCGGGGCTGGCAGCAGGTGCTGGAGGCGGACCGGGCGCTGCTGGCCGAGCACGCGCCGAGGTTCCGCGACGCGAAGTTCCACCCGGTGTCGTCGCGCCTGTTCGAGCTGGCCGCGACCGCGCCGAACCCGGACGCGGCGGCGATGCTGCGGGAGCGCTCGGGCGTCGGCGCGCTGCAGGAGGCGCTCCAGGAGCTGGTGGTCGGGCGGGCGGCGATGCTCGGCGAGGCCAACGGGTTGCGCGCGCTGGCCACCGTGCTGGACGAGCTGGTCGCCCGCACCGAGGCCGACAAGCGGGCCCTGTCGTCCGGCGAGGAGGAGGCCGAGTCGCTGCGGGCCCGGCGCGACGAGCTGAACTCGCAGCGCCGCTCGTCCACGCGGAGCTGGCAGGTGCGGCTGCGCGGCGAGGTGCAGCGGGCCCGCGTCGAGGGCGCGCACGAGGTGAGCCGGCAGGTCCGGGACGTGCAGACGTGGTTCCGCACGGCGATCGACTCGGCGTCGCGCGAGCAGCTCACCGCGCTGCCGCAGCAGGTGGACGCGGCGCTCCAGCTCGTGTCCGGGCGGATCAGCGCGGGCCTGGGCGCGCGGCTGGCGCGGGTGGCGGACGCGGCGCTGGCGGACCTGTTCTCGCCCGACGAGCTGGCCGTGATCCGGGGCCAGTTCGCGCGCGGTGCCACGCCGCCGGTGGTGCTGCGCCCGCCGGAGAAGCGCGTGCCGACCGCCGAGGACAAGCTGCTGGTGTTCATGGGCGTGTCCGGCGGGCTGGGCGCGGGCAGGCTCGCGGCGATGCCGCTGGCCGGGCTGGGCGTGGCGGCGCTGAACCCGGTCGTGCTGCCGGTGACGATCGCGCTGGGCCTGGGCGCGGGCTGGTGGATGGCGCGCACGCGCAAGCACTCGGCCGACAAGCAGCACCTCAAGCAGTGGCTGTCCGACGCCATCGCCGACGCGCGGTCCACCTTGGACCAGCTCGTGGCCGAGCAGCTGATCGAGGCGGAGCAGCAGCTCTCGCTGGCGCTGGACGACGCGCTGGGCAGGCGGGTCGACGCGATCGAGGCGGAGCTGCGCGAGGTGGACAAGGCGTTGCGGATGAGCGCGGGCGAGCGGACGCGGGCGTTGCAGGCGGTGACGAAGCGGCTCGCGGAGCTGACCGCCGGACGGGTGAAGGTCGACGAGTTGCTGGCGCGGATCAGGGCGGTCCGCGACCGCGTCTGACCGCGCCGCCCGGTGCGCCCGGCTCGCGCCGGGGAGCTTCCGGGTGGAACCGAACCGGCATAACGTGAGTCATATCCGGCACACGAACGCGGGAGGGTGGGGTACGGTGTACATCGACGAGACGGGCACGACCGACGGCGAGCTGAAGGTCACGGTCGGCGACGAGGAGTACACCGCCGAGGCGAATTACGACCTGGACCAGGACGGGGTCGAGGAGAGCGCCGTGGTCGAGACCGACGACGGCGGTCACCTGGCGTTCAGCGACACCGACGGCGACGGCGACGCGGACCTGATGACCAGCTTCGACGCCGAGGGCGAGGTCACCGGGCAGGCCGAGTTCGACGAGGACTCCGGCGACTGGGTGGCCGTGGACCCCGACGACGACGGGCGCGACCAGCGGACCAACACCAACGCCGGCCGGTCGATCGTGGTGGACGTGGAAGACGGCCCCGACCAGGAGGTCGGCCCGGCCACCGAGGACACCGACGGCGACGGCCGCGCGGACACCGCCGTCGTCACCGACGAGGAGGGCGACACCTGGCTGTTCACCGACTCCGACGGTGACGGCCGGGCGGACCTGGCCACCGAGATCACCGGCGACGGCGAGGTCACGGTCTCGCGGCACACCGGCGAGGACGAGTGGACCGAGGTCGAGCACGGCCGCATCGGCGAGGACGGCAAGTACTCGCCCGACAGCGACGGTGCGTGGGGCGGCGACGGCAAGGTGACGGTGTCGGGCGTGGTGCGCATCGACTCCGTGACCGGGCAGTGGATCAGCCCGAACTGAGCGGTCGCACCGGTTCCACCCCGAACTTCTCGATCACGAAGCGCCAGAACAGCGGCACGGCCTCGTCGGCGGGCCGGTGGATCTCGTCGTCGCGCCCGGTGGTGGACCAGTGCGCGATGAGCACCCCGCCCTCGCCGACGAGCCCGGACGAGGGCGCGCGGACGACGACGACCTCGACGGGCGGGGCCGCCCGCACCGGGCGGGGCGTCACCACGAGGTCGTGCATCGAGGTGAGGCCGGCGAGGCGCTCCTCACCGCCGCACGCCCGGACGCTGTCGACGATGTCGGCCATGTGGCGGTAGTGCCGGTTCTGCGCGGCCACCTCGTGGAACCAGGCGGCGATGCGGTCCCAGGGCTGCTCGCGGAAGGGGTGGGGCCACCCCCCTGCGCGCGAGCGGGGAGGCCGTCCTGGCGCCGGTGCGGTCATGCCCGCATCGTCGCGCGCGCCGAGCAGGGCTGTCGAACCCGATCCGGTCGAACCCGATCCGGTCGAACCCGATCCGGTCGAACCCGATCCGGTCGAACCCGGTTCGGCCCGGCCCGGGAGTCGGGAATCGACGTGCGGGGGCGACCGCCCGGCCGCGATGATGTCCGCATGGTCATCCGCCCGCTGACGGCCGACGACGTCGCCACCGTGGTCGAGTTCTCGCTCCGCGCCTGGGAGCCGGTGTTCGAGTCGTTCCGCGCCGCCCTGGGCGGGCCGGTCTACGCGGCGCTGTTCCCGGACTGGCGGACCACCCAGGCCGAGGCCGTCGAGGACGTCTGCCGGGACCCCGCGACGAGCGTGTGGGTGGCCGACCGGGGGCACCGCGCCGTGGGTTTCGTCGCGGTGCGGCCCGGGGACGGCGAGATCCACATGCTGGCGGTCGACCCCGGGCACCAGCGGCAGGGCATCGGCGGCGCCCTCACCGACTACGCCGTCGAACGGCTGCGCGAGACCGGCGTCACCCTCGTGGTCGTCGGCACCGGTGGCGACCCCGGCCACGCGCCCGCCCGCCGCACCTACGAGAAGGCCGGCTTCACCGCGTTCCCGCAGGTCCGGTACTACAAGGTGCTGGACCGCTGATCCGTCCGCGCCGCCGCTGGACCGTTCCACGTGAATTTCTGGAACGGTCGAGAAATTCGGTCATTTCGTCAAGTCGGGGTCGGGAAAATTCCTGTACCTGAACTGGGAGCGGTCCCAGGGCGTAACGTGGTGGTCACGTCGTCGTGTGGTGATCGACGCACCTCCGCGCCCTTGCATTCCACCAACTAAAGCCCAGGTCACACGAGGTTTTAAGGTGATCGGGTGCTGAATCGATTCCAGAATCGGTTTTGTGAGGCAGCCGACAGGTCAGATGTGCGTTACCGGTGATTAACCCGGCTAACCTCCGT
Source organism: Actinosynnema sp. NPDC059797 (assembly GCF_042732085.1). Lineage (NCBI taxonomy): Bacteria > Bacillati > Actinomycetota > Actinomycetes > Pseudonocardiales > Pseudonocardiaceae > Actinosynnema > Actinosynnema sp. NPDC059797. The sequence goes on along the minus strand of NZ_JBHWIE010000012.1, from coordinate 8,469 downwards.
CTATCCCCTTAAACGGCACGCCCTCCACCGGGCGGGCGGAGCCATTCCCGGAGACGTCCCACCGGACATCGACGTCCACCGTGGGCTGGCGCTCAGCTAGGAGACGAGACGAGATGACGGCAGTGATTATCCCCGGTCTCGACCAGGCACCCACCGACCACGCGCGCCTGCTGTCCTGGGTGCGGGAGGTCGCCGACCTCACCTGTCCCGACCAGGTCGTCTGGGCGGACGGCTCCCAGGAGGAGTGGGACCGCCTCACTGCCAAGCTCGTGGACGCGGGCACGTTCGTCCCGCTGAAGAAGAAACCCAACTCGTTCTGGGCGGCCAGCGATCCCACCGACGTGGCGCGCGTCGAGGAGCGCACGTTCATCTGCTCGGTCGACCCGCAGGACGCGGGCCCGACGAACAACTGGATGGATCCCGCCGAGATGAAGGGGATCATGACCGAGCTGTACCGCGGTTCGATGCGCGGTCGCACGATGTACGTGATCCCGTTCTGCATGGGCCCGCTGGACGCGGAGAAGCCGATGCTGGGCGTGGAGATCACCGACTCCGAGTACGTCGTCGTCTCCATGCACATCATGACCCGCATGGGCACGAAGGCCCTCAACCGCTTTGGCGGTGACGCCGACTTCGTGAAGGCGCTGCACTCGATCGGCGCGCCGCTGGAGCCGGGCCAGGACGACGTGCCGTGGCCGTGCAACGAGACCAAGTACATCACCCAGTTCCCCGAAGAGCGGATGATCTGGTCCTACGGCTCGGGTTACGGCGGCAACGCGCTGCTGGGCAAGAAGTGCTACTCGCTGCGCATCGCCTCGGTGATGGCGCGCGACGAGGGCTGGCTGGCCGAGCACATGCTGATCCTCAAGCTCACCTCGCCGGAGCGGAAGACCTACTACATCGCGGCCGCGTTCCCCAGCGCCTGCGGCAAGACCAACCTCGCCATGCTGGAGCCGACCATCCCGGGCTGGAAGGTCGAGACCCTGGGCGACGACATCGCCTGGATGCGGTTCGGCGAGGACGGCCGGCTGTACGCGGTGAACCCGGAGAACGGCTTCTTCGGCGTCGCGCCCGGCACCGACTACCACACCAACCCCAACGCGATGCGCACCATCGAGAAGGGGAACTCGCTGTTCACCAACGTCGCGCTGACCGACGACGGCGACGTGTGGTGGGAGGGCATGGGCGAGCCGCCCGCGCACCTGACCTCGTGGAAGAAGCAGGACTGGACGCCCGGCGGCGACGAGCTGTCCTCGCACCCGAACTCGCGCTACTGCACGCCGATCGCCCAGTGCGACATCAAGGCGCCCGAGTGGGAGGACCCGAAGGGCGTGCCGATCTCGGCGATCTTCTTCGGCGGCCGGCGCGCCACCACGATCCCGCTGGTCACCGAGTCGCGCGACTGGCAGCACGGCGTGTTCATGGGTGCCACCCTGTCCAGCGAGACGACCGCGGCGGCCACCGGCAAGGTCGGCGTGGTGCGCCGCGACCCGATGGCGATGCTGCCGTTCATCGGCTACCACGCGGGCGACTACTTCCAGCACTGGATCGACACCGGCAAGTCGGCCGACGCGGACAAGCTGCCCAGGATCTTCTACGTCAACTGGTTCCGCCGCGGCGAGGACAAGCGGTTCCTGTGGCCGGGCTTCGGCGAGAACTCGCGCGTGCTGAAGTGGGCCGTCGAGCGCATCGAGGGCAAGGCCGCCGCCGTCGAGACCCCCGTCGGCCACGTGCCGACCGCCGACGCGCTCGACCTGGACGGCCTGGACGCGTCGCGCGAGGACATCGAGGCGGCGCTGGCGTTCGACGCCGACGAGTGGCGGGCCGAGATCCCGATGATCGAGGAGTGGTTCGCCAAGATCGGCGAGAAGGTGCCGACCTCGCTGCGCGACGAGCTGGAGGCGCTGAAGCTCCGGCTCGGCTGATCCCCGAACCCCCGCGGTGGGTGCTCCCGCGGTGAAGGGACCCGGTGGCCAACGACGCCCACCGGGTCTCTTTTTCATTGCCGCGGGTGAGTTCCGACCCGCTCGGGCGTACCAAGGAAGGGTGACGCAGCGGGACGACTTCCTCGGCGGACTGCACTACGACCTGCCACGAGAGGCGCGTGTCGGACCCGATCCGGGCATCGTTCGCCATTACCCGGTTGAAACGGGCGAGAAGCGGGTAACGGCGTGGTGGCACCTCTCCGGGGCGCTGCTCGGCGCGGTGGCGGCGGTGGTCGCGGCGTTCGCGTGGGGCTATGGGATCGACCAGTTCAACGAGGTCCGGGCGCGCGGCCTGGTGGCGTTGGGGCTCGCGGGCCTGCTGGTGGGTCTGGTGTGCCGGGGGAAGCTGTCCCCAGCCGCGCCCCTGGCGGCGGGGATCGCCGCAATCACCTGTTCGGTGGTGTACGAACTCGGGTTCGTCACCCTCTTGCCGGTGCTCAGACCCGTGTTCGACGGCGGGGCGCCGGTCTTCGCGGGCGTGCTGCTGGTCGTCTGCGCGGTCCACCGGCGGTAGTTGTCCACAGGTTGTGGACAGAACTGTGCACAGCCTGTGGGTGGTGTGCACAACTCCGCCGACGCGCGCCGCGGCCTGTGGACAACCGGTCAGGGCGGCAGCGGGTTGCGCCCCAGGCCCCACAGGCGGCCGGTGAACGGGCGGGTCGCCTCGGCGAAGCAGATCACCGACGTGTAGCCCTCGGACCACGCGAGGCTGCCGAACGAGCGCCACGACGCGAACACGTCCTCGCGCGGCGCGCCCACGTAGGAGGTGACCGCTCGCGCGCAGTGGTCGGCCGCCTGCTGCCTGACCTGTTCGAGTGACGGCGCGGGGTCCTGGGGTTCGCCGATGTCGAGCACGCCGGGCACGGCCTCGGCGCGGTGCGGCTGGTCGCAGCCGGTGAGCCCGGCGTCCTCGTCCACGCCCGGCGAGCCGGTCGCGCACAGCTGGAGGGTGCCGAAGCCCGCCGCCGCCAGGACGCCCTTGAGGCTGCCGGTGCGCCGCACCCGCGTGCCGTCCGGCGCGACCTCGACCACCGCGCACACGAGCCACCGGTCGCCGCGGGCCCACCCGTCGAGGCTCGGCCAGAACGCCCGCGCCCGGAGCCGGGTGGCGTCGTGGTCGGCGCTGCCGACGTGCTCGGCCAGCGCGGTCCGGCACGGGGGCACGGCGGCGCGGCGCAGGTCGCGTTCCTCCGGGTAGGCCGCCCCGAGGTCCGGCAGCCGCCCCACCGAGGTCACCTCGGCCTCGTGGGGCGAGGCGCAGTCGAGCACCTCGACGCCGGTGTCGGTGCACCCGCCCACCTGCGGCAACTCCTGCGGCGACGGGGTGAGCGAGGGCCGGACGACCTCGGCGTCCGGCGTGCCGGGCACGTGGGCGGTGCAGGCGACGAGCGACAGCGCGGCCACCGCCGCGACCGCCGCCCGCCGTCCTCTCACCCGGTCAGGTTACTGACACCAGTGCGACCACCTGATCGGCGATGGCCCTGCGCTCCTGCTCGAACGCCGCGTCGGTGAGCGCGGCCGGGTCGACCGGCTGGCGCAGCTCGGGCGTGTGCAGGTGCCCGCCCGCGACGCCGGTCGCGCCCAGCCCGACGCGCAGCCGGTTCGCCCGGTACATCGACTCGTTGGACAGGTAGTCGCCGCCGCTGCCCGACGCCGCCGCCGCGCCCGGCGTCGGCTCGTCCTCGCGGCAGTCCACCGGGCCCTCGCCGGGCGGGAACCCGGGCACCCACTCGCAGAAGGACCGGTTGAACAGCACCGGGAACGGCGCGGTGCCCGCGTTGACCAGCCGGTCGACCGGCAGGGTCGTCTCGATGAACTCGTGCGCGGGCTGCGGCCAGCCGGCCGCGTCCGGCACCGGGCCGAACGCGCCGACGTCGTTGTTGTCCCAGAACCCGCCGCGCCAGCGGCCGGCCCACCGCTCGACGTCGAACCGGCCGGGCCGGCCCTGGCTGACCGTCACGAACGCGTGCGGCGCCTGATCCGCCGCCGTGCCGAAGAACCGCTCCACCACACCCCGGTCGAACGCGCCCCAGAGCACCGGCAGCACCGCGGCCTGGAACACCACGCGACCGGTCGGCGTGTCCACGACCCGCCCGTCGAGCTGGAGCGCCGCCGCGCCGGCCGGGTTGCTGCGCCGCACGGACGTGCCGGTCAGCTGGAACGGGTCGAACCCGGTCACCGCGATCCGCCTGACCCCGGCGCCGAACCGGGCGTCGGTGACGCCGCGCGAGGCCCGGTCGAACCGGTCGACCAGGTCCGCGCGCTCGGCGGGGGTGAGCGCGAAGGGCGGCTGCCACTGCCGGAGCGCCTTGGTCGCCTGGAGGCGCGCCCAGTACAGGGGCCGGTCGTCGTAGGCGTCCCAGGTCTGCGGCGACCGGGCCCGCTGCACGGCCGCCCGCCACAGGCTCGTGCCCGCGCCGCCGGCGAGCTGCTGCGCGGCGGTGCGGCTGGTGGCGGCGCAGAGCCGCGTGGTGAAGAGGGCGACGTCGTCGTCGAAGCCGCCGAGCCGGACCAGCTCGGGGCCGACCTCGGGGCCGGTGGGCGTGAGGCGGTCCGCCAGGCGCTGCTCCTCCACGGTGGTGGGCGCGTTCGCGTCGAAGCACGGCGCCGGCTGCGCGTGGGCGGTGGGCGAGAGGACCGCCGAGAACACGGACAGGCCCACGGCCAGCGGGATCACTGTGCGGAGTTTTCTGATCACGCTCGCGATGCTCCCGACTCACCCCGCGCCGAGGAACCCCCGATCGGCTCCGGAAATTCGGGCACCGGGGGAATTCGGTCGTCCGGGGATCGGGCGTCCACCGGGGCGGGCTGCTCGCCGGGTGGGCTGCTCGCCGGGTGGAGTGTTCGCCGTGGCGGGCGGCCACCGGATCGGGGCGTTCGCCGGCCGGGCCGCTCGCCGGCCTCAGGCGACCGCCGGCTCCAGCCCGCCCGCGAACGGCCGCAACACCACCCCGGCCCCGGTCAGCGCCTCCCGCACGGCCCGCGCGATGCCCACCGCGCCCGGCGTGTCGCCGTGCACGCAGATCGAGTCGGCCCGGATCCGCAGCAGCCGGCCGTCCACCGCGCGCACCTGCCCGTCCACGGCGAGCGCGACGCACCGCGCCGCGACCTCGTGCGGGTCGTGCAGCACCGCGCCGGGCAGCCGCCGGTCCAGCAGCGCGCCGCGCGGCGAGTACGCCCGGTCGGCGAACGCCTCGTGGCGCACCGGCAGCCCCGCCACCTCGGCCCGCTTCAGCCACACCGCGCCGGGCATGCCGAGCACCGGCAGCGCCGGGTCGTACGCCCGCACCGCGTCCACCACCGCGTCGGCCTGCGCCTCGTGCTCCACCAGCGCGTTGTAGAGGGCGCCGTGCGGCTTGACGTAGGCCACCCGGGTGCCGGCGGCGCGGGCGCACGCGTCCAGGCCGCCCAGCTGGTAGAGCACCTCGGCGGTGAGCGTGGCGGCGTCCACGTCGACGAACCGCCTGCCGAAGCCGTTGAGGTCGCGGTAGCCCACGTGCGCGCCGACGGCCACCCCGCGCGCCGCCGCCAGCCCGCAGGTCCGCCGCATGGTCTCCGGGTCGCCCGCGTGGAAGCCGCACGCCACGTTCGCGCTGGTCACGATGTCGAGGAGGGCCCGGTCGTCGCCCAGCGACCAACGGCCGAAACCCTCTCCCAGGTCCGCGTTGAGGTCCACGGTGACCCTCCTCTCGTAGTATCGTTCAGTGTGCAGATCGTTCAACAATCCTGCAATGCTCCGGTGGAGTTGTTCAACGACTAGACTTGGCGGCCATGACGAGCGTCGAGTCCGACGACTGGCTCAGCACCCTGGCCAGGGAGCGGGCCGACCTCGACCGGTCCACCACCGCCGACCGGGTCGCGGACAAGCTGCGCGACAGCGTCCTCGCCGGCGACATCAAACCCGGCAGGCAGCTCAACGAGAAGGCGCTCGGCGAGGCCCTCCGGGTCTCCCGCAACACGCTGCGCGAGGCGTTCCGCCTGCTCACCCACGAACGCCTGCTCGTGCACGAGTACAGCAAGGGCGTGTTCGTGCGCGTCCCCGAGGTGGCCGACATCCGGGACCTCTACGCCGCCCGCCGCGTCATCGAGTGCGGCGCCATCCGCTGCTGGGACCGCGCGCCCGAAGCCGCCCGGCAGGCCGTCCGCGACGCCGTCGCCCTCGGCGTCGGGCAGCGCGAGCGCGACGACTGGCCCGGCGTCGGCACCGCGAACGTCAGGTTCCACCAGGCCGTCACCGCCCTGGCCGGCAGCTCCCGCCTCGACGAGGAGATGCGCCGCCTGCTCGCCGAGCTGCGCCTCGCGTTCGTGGTCATGGGCGACTCGCGCATGTTCTACGAGGACTACCTGACCCTCAACGAGGAGATGATCGCCCACCTCGACGCCGGCCGCGTCGAGGAGGCCGAGCAGGCGATGCTCCGCTACCTCGACCGCGCCGAGGAGCACCTGGCGACCGGATTGCGCGACGCCTGACAGATGGTCACGATCCAGCTACGTCATCCGTAGGTAACCCACACGACATGGTGACTGCGATCCCCCTTCAGGCCTAGCATCGCGCGTCACCGTGTTACCAGGGCCGTTCGGAGGGCGCACATGCCGACCGCTCGAAAATCCAGTCTCCGCTGGAGCAACTGGAACCTGCTCCTGCTCGTCCCGCTGCTCATGCTCGTCACCCCGTGGTTCAACTCGGACGAGCCGAGGCTGTTCGGGCTGCCGTTCTTCTACTGGTACCAGTTCGCCTGGGTCCCGGTCGGTGTCCTGTGCGTCGGCCTGGTGTACGTGAAGACGAAGGACGAACCGGTGGTCCAGGGCAAGCCGGACCTGCTCGGCGTGGACGACCTGGACGAGGGGGCGAAGTAGATGCAGTGGACCGAGTTGGTGGTCTTCACCGCCCTGTTCCTGCTCGTCACCGTGCTCGGCTTCGTGGCGGCGCGGTGGAAGGCCGGCGACACGCTGGACCACCTCGACGAGTGGGGCCTCGGCGGCCGCAAGTTCGGCTCCTGGATCACCTGGTTCCTGGTCGGCGGCGACCTCTACACCGCCTACACGTTCGTGGCCGTGCCCGCCCTGGTCTTCGGCTCCGGGGCCCTGGGCTTCTACGCCCTGCCTTACACGGTCGTGTTGTACCCGATCGTGTTCCTGCCCCTGGTGCGCATGTGGTCCGTGTCCCGCGTGCACGGCTACGTGACCCCGGCCGACTTCGTCCGGGGCCGCTACGGCTCGCACTGGCTGGCGCTGCTCATCGCGATCACCGGCATCGTCGCGACCATGCCGTACATCGCGCTCCAGCTCGTCGGCCTGGAGGCCGTGCTGCGCACGATGGGCCTCAACGGCTCCGGCATCCTCGGCCACCTGCCGCTGTTCATCGCGTTCGTGATCCTCGCGCTCTACACCTACCAGTCGGGGCTCCGGGCGCCCGCGCTGATCGCGTTCGTCAAGGACACGCTCATCTACATCGTCATCCTGGTCGCGGTGATCTACCTGCCGACCAAGTTCGGCGGGTGGGGCGCGATCGCGGACGCCGCGCAGGCCAAGTTCGACGCGTCCCAGGCCGCGAGCGACGGCGTGCTGCTCAACGGCAACAACCAGCTCCAGTACGCGACCCTCGCGCTGGGGTCGGCGCTGGCGCTGTTCCTGTACCCGCACTCGCTGACCGGCATCCTCGCGTCGCGCGGGCGCAACGTGATCAAGCGGAACATGGTCGCGCTGCCCGCGTACTCGCTGCTCCTCGGCCTGCTCGCGCTGCTCGGCTTCGTCGCGATCAGCGCCGGCGTCAAGCCCATCACCAACCAGGCCACCGGCCGCGCCGACACCAACACGATCGTGCCGGTGCTGTTCGACATGGAGTTCCCGGACTGGTTCGCCGGCATCGCGTTCGCGGCGATCGCCATCGGCGCGCTGGTGCCCGCCGCGATCATGTCCATCGCGGCGGCGAACCTGTGGACGCGCAACATCTACAAGGAGTACCTGAAGAAGGACGCGTCGCCCGCGCAGGAGGCCAAGCAGGCCAAGCTGGCGTCGCTGGTGGTGAAGTTCGGCGCGGTCGCGTTCATCGTGTTCGTCGACCCGCAGTTCTCCATCGACCTCCAGCTCATCGGCGGCGTGATGATCCTCCAGACGCTGCCCGCCGTGGCGATCGCGCTCTACACGCGGTGGTTCCACCTGTGGGGCCTCATCGCGGGCTGGGCCGCCGGCATGGGCTACGGCATGTGGCTGCTCTACACCATCGGCAACCCCGCGATCGGCAAGGCGCACTTCGCCGGCTCGGCGCTGCCGCTGGGCAACCTGTCGCTGTTCGGCTGGCACCCGTTCGCCGGCTCGACGGTCCAGATCTACGTCGGCGCGGTGGCGGTCGTCGCGAACCTGCTGGTCGCCGTGGTGGTCACGCTGATCGCGAAGAAGGTCCGCGCGTTCAACGGCACGGACGAGACCCAGGCCGACGACTACCACGTGGACGAGGACAGCGACCGGGTGAAGCCCGTGGCCG
>NZ_JBHWIE010000011.1:0-78452 GCF_042732085.1 Actinosynnema sp. NPDC059797 | reverse complement strand
ACCACCGCACGACCGGCGGCGACGGGAGTCCCTCACCCGGTGGCACGGTAGGCCAGCCCGGCGGCGTTGGGCGTGCCGCCGGGCGCGTACAGGCCCGTGCCGGGTTCGTCGGCCGGGAGCGCGAACCAGGCGTAGCGCTCCAGGTAGGGCAGAGCTTCAAGCATCCGCGAGGACGCGCCGGCGAAGTCGGCCAGCTCCTGGGCGCCCGGGTGGCGCACGCCGCCGCCGGTGAAGTCCATGAGCGAGTACTCGGTGAGCCAGACCGGCAGGCCGTAGCGGGCGTGCACGGCGTCCAGGTAGCCCTTGAGGTGGCCGACGGCGGCCGGGCCGAAGTCCGAGCCGTACCAGTGCAGGGTGATGAAGTCGACCCGCAGGCCGCGCTCGCGGGCGCCCGCCAGGAACCGGTCCAGCCAGCCGCCCGGCCGGTCTCCGCCGTATGCCACAGCCGGGCTGCCCAGGCGCATCCCCGTCGCCTCCAGCCGCGGCCACAGGTCGAGGGCCTGCTCGACGGACATGTTCGCCTGCTCGGCGAGGTCGGGCTCGTTGAAGCCGAGCAGGGTGGTGCCCTGCCGCTTGACGGCCTCCAGGTCGGCCGGGGTCGCGGTCTTCGCGCCCCAGATCATCGGCACGTACTCCACGCCCGGCGCCTGGACGCCCTCCGGCGTGGTGGCCCAGTTGTAGAACCAGCCCGCGCCGACGTCGGACAGCGCCCGGCCGACGCCGTCGAAGTGCCAGGTGCTGACGCCCTTCTTGATCGACTTGGCGGCCGGGAGGGGGTCGGGCGGTGCGGCGACGACCGGTTGGGTCGTGGTCGTCGTGGTGGTCGTAGTGGTGGTGGTCGTGCTCGTCGGGCCGGCCGTGGTGGCGGGCACGAGGGTGGTGGTCGTGGCGGTGACCGGCGCGGCCACCGGGACCGGTCGCGGCGCCCGCTCGGGCGGCAGCAGCGCGACCGCGCCCGCCACCGCCGCCACGGTGGCCACCGCGACCAGCGGCTTGGCGGCGGCGTGCGCCCAGGACGACCGCTTGACCGGCGCCTGGGCGACGGGGTGGACGTGTTGGACGTGGTGGGCGGGGTGGACCGGCTCGGCGGTGACCGGGTCCGGTTCGGGCAGGTCGGGGTGGGGCCGCCCCGGGTCGAGCAGGCCGAACCCGGCCGGCACCGGCACCAGCGGGATGCGGGCCACCAGCCCGTCCACGGCGGCCAGGTCGTCGAACCCGCGCCCGCACCGGTGGCACTCCCGGGCGTGCCGCACGATCCGCTTGCGCCACAGCGCGCCGGGCCGGCCGTCCCAGTCGGCGATCACCTCGGCCAGCTCGCCGCACCGGGGCGCGGCCAGCACGCGCACGACCACGCGGGCCGCGTCGAGCTGGGCCTTCATCCGCTGGACCCGGACGGCGGCGTGCTGCGGGGTGAGGTCGAGCGCCCTGACCAGCTCGGCGCGCGTGATCCGGCCGACCTGCTCCAGCCACCACAGCGACAGCACCTCGCGCTCGTCGTCGCCGATCCAGCGGGTGGCGGCGAGGACCTCCCGGCGCTGGCCGGCGAGCTGGAGGCGGGTGATGGCGAGGTCGGCGAAGTCGGCGCCCGGGTCGGCGCGGTCGAGCACCTCGTGGTCGACGGGCAGCGGCCGGCTGCGCCGGTGGTGGTCGCGGACCTGGTTCATCGCGATGACCAGCAGCCAGGAGCGGAACGACTCGGGCCGCGCCAGCCCGGACAGCCCGTCCACGGCGCGGAGCATTGTCTCCTGGACCAGGTCGTCGGTGTCGGGGTGCCCGCCGAGGGCGTGGCCGACGACGTTGTAGACCAGCGGCAGGTAGGACGCCACCAGCGCGTCCAACGCGCCGGGCTCGCCGCGCTGCGCGGCCCTGACCGCCTCGGCGTCACCTGGTGTGCGCATACCGATCCTCTCGGCCGAGTTGGGCTTACCCACCGGAGACGGCCGGCGCCGGCCAAGATAACCAAAACCCGCGAGTCGTACCTCCAGGTCCACCGTGTCGTACGTTCGCGCACCCCGAGTTCAGCGTTCGCGTCGAGCCCCGGGGCGCGCGAACGCTGAACTCGGGGGTTCTGGGCGTACGACTCGCGCGGTCTGGGCGTACGACTCGCGGGGTCTGGGGGTACGACTCGCGCGGGTTAGCGTGGAGGGGTGGAACCTGAGGAGTTTCGGCGGATTGGGCACGAGGTCGTCGACTGGATCGCCGACTACCGCGCGCGGGTCGAGGAGTTCCCCGTCCGGTCCCGCGTGGAGCCGGGGTGGGTGCGTTCGCGGCTCGGCGCGTTGAGCGAGGAGGGCGGCGACTTCGCCGGGTTGCTCGACGACCTGGAGCGGGTGGTGCTGCCCGGCACGACCCACTGGCAGCACCCCGGCTTCTACGCCTACTTCCCGTCCAACGCGTCGCTGCCCTCCGTGCTCGGCGACCTCCTGTCGTCCGGCCTGGGCGTGCAGGGGATGCTGTGGTCCACCTCGCCCGCCGCGACCGAGGTCGAGCAGCACCTGGTGGACGAGCTGGTGGGCGCCATGGGCCTGCCGGAGCGCTTCCTCGGCGGCGGCGTCATCCAGGACACCGCGTCGTCCGCCGCGCTGGTCGCGGTGCTGGCGGCGCTGCACCGGTCCTCCGGCGGCAAGTGGCGGCAGTCCGGTGTGGACGGTTCGGAGACGGTGTACGTGTCGTCGCAGACCCACTCGTCGATCGAGCGCGCGGCGCGGTTGGCGGGCCTCGGCGAGCAGGCCGTGCGGTCCGTGCCGGTCGACCCGGCGACGCTGGCGATGGACGTCGGCGCGCTGGCGGAGCGGCTGCGGGCCGACGTGGGGGCCGGGCGGCGGCCGGTGCTCGTGTGCGCCACCATCGGCACGACCGGCACCGGCGCGGTGGACCCGGTGCGGGAGGTCGCGGCGCTGTGCGCCGAGCACGGCGCCTGGCTGCACGTGGACGCGGCGTGGGCCGGGCCGGCGGCGCTGTGCCCGGAGTTCCGCCCCCTGTTCGACGGCGTGGAGCTGGCCGACTCGTTCACCGCCAACGCCCACAAGTGGATGTTGACCGCGTTCGACCTGTCGCTGTTCTGGACGGCCCACCCGGACGTGCTGGTGGACGCCCTGACCATCCTCCCCGAGTACCTGCGCAACAGCGCGACCGAGTCCGGCGCGGTGGTCGACTACCGCGACTGGCAGATCCCGCTGGGCCGCCGGTTCCGGGCGCTGAAGCTGTGGTCGGTGCTGCGCTGGTACGGGCTGGAGGGCGTGCGGGCGCACCTGCGCGGGCACGTGGGGCTGGCGGCGCTGCTGGAGTCGTGGGTCGAGGCCGACGAGGGGTGGGAGCTGGTCGTGCCCAGGTCGCTGTCGCTGGTGACCATCGCCCACCGCGACGGCGACGCGGCCACGCGGGCGGCGATGGACCGGGTCAACGCGAGCGGCGAGGCGTTCGTGACGCACACGACCGTGAACGGCCGGTTCGCCGTGCGCGTCGCCATCGGGGCCGAGGGCACGAGGGAGCACCACGTGCGGGCGCTGTGGGAGGCGTTGCGGGCGGGCGGCGGGAGCTGAGGCCCCGCCCGTCAGGCAGCACCCGTCAGGCGGCACCCGTCACCGCAGCACGCGGAGCAGGCCCTCCTGGACGACGGTCGCCACCAGGCTGCCGTCCCGGGCGTAGAAGCGGCCCGTCGCCAGGCCGCGCGCGCCGGACGCCGAGGGCGACGCGCAGTCGTACAGGAACCACTCGTCCGCGCGGAACCGGCGGTGGAACCACATGGCGTGGTCCAGGCTCGCGCCCAGCACCTTGTCCGTGCCCCAGTAGACGCCGTGGCGGACCAGGACCGAGTCGAGCAGGGTCATGTCCGACGCGTAGGCCAGCACGCAGACGTGCAGCAGGTCGTCGTCCGGCAGCACGCCGTCCGCGCGCATCCACACCTGGCTGCGCGCCTCGGCCGGCCCGTCGTCGCGCGCCTGCCACGGCGGCCGGGTCACGTACCGGATGTCGATGGGCCGGGGCAGGCGGGCCATGCCCACCTTGTCCAGGTACCCGGCCGCCGACTCGGCGTAGGTCGGCAGGGAGTCCGGCGGCGGCACCGCCGGCATCGGGTCCTGGTGGTCCAGGCCCGGCTCGTCGAGCTGGAACGACGCCGACAGCGAGAAGATCGCCTTCCCGTGCTGCACGGCGACCACCCGCCGGGTCGTGAACGACCGGCCGTCGCGGATGCGGTCCACCTCGTACACGATCGGGACCGTCGGGTCGCCGCCCCGGATGAAGTACGAGTGCAGCGAGTGCACGTGCCGTCCGGGCTCGACGGTCCGGCCGGCGGCCACCAGGGCCTGACCGGCCACCTGCCCGCCGAACACCCTGACGGGTGATTCGGCGGGCGACACCCCGCGGAAGATGTTCTCCTCGATGCGCTCCAGGTCGAGCAGCGCCACGAGGCGGTCGAGCACGGGCTGCCCGTGCGGCACGCCGTCGGCGTCCAGCGGAACGTCCGAGAACCCGGCGGAAGCCGCGGCGCGGGCAGCCTCGGTCACGTCATCTCCTAAGCGTGGTCTTCCTCCCCCAGGCGGTGCACCCGGATGAGGTTGGTCGAGCCGATGGTGCCGGGCGGCGAACCGGCCACGACGACCATCAGGTCACCCGGCTGGTACCGGCCGATGGACAGCATCGACTGGTCCACCTGGCGGACCATACCGTCGGTCGAGTCAACCTTAGGCACCAGGAACGTCTCCGTGCCCCAGGTGAGAGCAAGCTGACTGCGCACGCTCGGCTCCGGCGTGAACGCCAGCAGCGGCAGGTGGGTGTGCAGGCGGGCCAGCCGCCGCACGGTGTCACCGGACTGGGTGAACGCCACCAGCGCCTTCGCGTTCAGCCGCTCGCCGATGTCGCGCGCCGCGTAGGAGATGACGCCCCGCTTGGTGCGCGGGACGTGGGTCAGCGGCGGGACCTGCACCGACTCGGTCTCGACGGCCTCGATGATCCGGCCCATGACCTTGACCGACTCGATCGCGTAGCGACCGACCGACGTCTCGCCGGACAGCATCAGCGCGTCCGCGCCGTCCAGCACGGCGTTCGCCACGTCGGACGTCTCGGCGCGGGTCGGGCGGGAGTTGGTGATCATGGAGTCGAGCATCTGGGTGGCCACGATCACCGGCTTGGCGTTCTCGCGGGCGATCTGGATCGCGCGCTTCTGCACCAGCGGCACGTGCTCCAGCGGCAGCTCGACGCCCAGGTCGCCGCGGGCGACCATGACGCCGTCGAACGCGAGCACGATGGCTTCGAGGTTGTCGACCGCCTCGGGCTTCTCGATCTTGGCGATGACGGGCTTGCGGCCGTGGCCGACCCGGTCCATGACCTGGTGGACCAGGTCGATGTCGGCGGGCGAGCGCACGAACGACAGTGCGATGAAGTCCACGCCCAGGTTGAGCGCGAACTCCAGGTCCTCGATGTCCTTCTCGGACAGGGCCGGCACGGAGACGTCCATGCCGGGCAGGGACAGGCCCTTGTTGTTGCTGACGGGGCCACCCTCGGTGACCTCGCAGACCACGTCCGGCCCGTCGACGTCCACCACGACCAGGCCGACCTTGCCGTCGTCCACCAGCAGCCGGTCGCCGACCTTGGCGTCCTGGGCGAGCTGCTTGTAGGTGGTGGAGACGCGGTCGTGGGTGCCCTCGACGTCCTCCACCGTCACCCGGACGACGTCACCGGTGCGCCACTCGACGGGCCCGTGGGCGAACCTGCCCAACCGGATCTTCGGCCCTTGGAGGTCGGCGAGGACGCCGACCGCCCGCCCCGACGCTTCGGCCGCGGCGCGGACGAGGTCGTAGACCTGCTTGTGGTCGGCATGGCTGCCGTGGCTGAAGTTCATCCGAGCCACGTCCATACCGGCCGCCACCAGCTCGTTGACCTTGTCCTCGGTCGCGGTGGCGGGACCCAGCGTACAGACGATCTTCGCGCGTCGACTCACGTCTGTGCAGCGTAGTCCCTGTCACTGGACCGATCAGGATGTACCCGGGGGTAATCTCGGCGAAACAGGCAGAATCTGCCTGGTGGGTGTCAGAATCCTTCCGTTCGTGGTCGCGGCGTTGCTCAGCGTCATCGTGTTGTTCACCCCTCAGTCAGGTGTGCCCGACTCGCCGCCGGGCACTGACAAGGTGGTCCACCTGCTGCTGTTCGCGCTGCTCACGGTTACCGGGAGGCACGCGCGGCTGCCCTTCGGGGCGCTGGTGGCGGGCCTGGTCGGTTACGCCGCGGTCTCGGAAGTGTTGCAGTGGCTCATCACCGCGCTGGGCCGAGGGGGTGACGTCCTCGACGCGCTGGTGGACGTGGCCGGGATCGGGCTCGGGCTGCTGGTGTTCCGGCTGCTGCCGGCCGGGCGGAGACGGGTCTGAGCCCGGACCGGGGTGGAGCGGGTCCGGCCGGGGTGGAGCGGGTCGGCCCGGGGCGGAGCGGGTCGGCCCGGGGCGGAGCGGGTCGGCCCGGGGCGGGGCAGGGCGGGGTGGGTCGGGGCAGGGGCGGGGCCGGCCCCGCGTCCTCACCGCCGGAACCCCACCTCGGTGAGGCCGATGTGGTCGGCGCACCAGTCGACCAGCGGGGTGACCTCGCGCCACGCGTCGCGCACGCGGTCCAGGCACCCCGGCTCGTGCAGCACGTCGTCCGGCGGCCAGACCTTCGCCACGTACAGGCGCTTGTGCTTGAGCAGCTCGATCCGGGGGTGCTCGGCGTCCGTGCCGCGCGGCGCGCGCTTCAGCTTGTCCCCGCGCAGCTCCCACCCCCGGTCCGCCAGCTCCGCGAGCACCGCCTCCAGCGCCCGGCCGCGCAGGTCGTCGGCCACCGACTCCCGGTAGCGGGCGAGCTGGTCCGGCGCCATCGCGAACGACCCGCCGCCGACGAACAGGCCCTCCGTGCCGATCTGCACGTAGTGCGCCCCGCCGCCGCGGCCGAGTTCGACGACCCCGCCGCAATGGTCCTTGTAAGGGGTCTTGTCCTTGCTGAACCGCACGTCGCGGTAGGGCCGGAAGACCTTTCCCTTCCCGAACTCCGGTTCCAGGGCCGCGAGCAGCGCCTCCATGGGCGCGCGCACGTCCGCGTGGTAAAGGTGCTTGTTGTCCTCCCAGTACGCTTTCGTGTTGTCCGCCACCAGACCGTCGTAGAAGTCGATGGCGTACTCGCCGAAGCCCTTGAATTCCACGGCACCCAGCTTACGTTCGGCCATTCGTGCCTTATTGGAGAGTGCTATAGCAGCGCATGACCGACCCGTCACGTTCTGTGCATAATCAGCCGAGTGGGTAGGAAAGCGGCCCTCGTGGCGTGGTTGCGGGAACTCGACGTCCAGGACCTCCGGGACGTGCTGTCGGCGCGGGAGGACGCGGCACGGGCCCGACCCCGCTCGCTGCGGGCGCTGGCCGACGAGCTGACCGCGGCGTCGTCGCTGCGGGTCGCGGTGGAGGGGTTGGACCAGGCGTGCCGGGATGTGCTGGACGCGGTGGTGCGGCTGGGCGAGCGGGCGGACGTGGAGGTGCTCGCCGAGCGGTTGCGCTGCAACGGGAAGGCGTCGCGGGCGGAGCTGAAGCGGGTGCTGGCGCGGCTGCGCGCCCACGCGCTGGTGTGGCCGGCGGGCCGGGGCGTGCTCGCGTCGCCCGGTCTGCGCCCGCTGCTGGAGGAGCCCGCGCGCCGGATCACGCCCGCGCCGCGCCTCCCCCGCCGGACCGGGCAGCACCGCGGTTACGCCGACCGGGCGGGCATCGCACCCGCGACGTCCACTGTGGACGGGGTGACGCGGCTGGTCGACTTCTGCGACGCGGAGCCGGTGACGTGCCGCGGCGGGCTCGGGCTGCGGGAGCTGCGCCGGGTCGCGGGCGCGCTGCGCGTCGAGGAGCCGCGGGTGCGGCTGTGGGTGGAGCTGGCGGTGGAGGCGGGGCTGCTGGCCGCCGAGGACGGGTGGCTGCTGCCCACCGCCCGGTCGGACGCGTGGCGCGCCGCGCCGACCGCCGACCGGTTGGCCGTGCTGGTCGAGGCGTGGCCGCGGCTGGCGTGGGTGCCGGGCAGGCAGCGGCGGGCGGTGGTCGAGCCGTCCTCGTCGGACGCCGGTGACCGGGCGCGGCGCGGCGTGCTGGCCCGGTACGCGGAACTCGGGCCGGACGAGGCGTTCGAGCACCGGCACGAGGTGGTGGCCGAGCTGGTGTGGTCGCGGCCCGCGGTGCACGGTCCGGTGGTCACCGAGGCGGTGCTGGTGGAGGCCGAGTCGCTGGGGCTGGTGGCGCTGGGCGCGTTGACCTCGTTGGGGCGGGCGGTGGTGGAGGCCGGGTCCGTGGGGGCCGGTGCGATGACGGCCGGGTTGGTGACAGCCGGTGCAGTGACGGCCGGTGCGGTGGTCGGGGGCGGTGCGGCGAAGGACGACGTCGCGGCTGTGGCCGGGTGGTTCGTGCCGCCCGTGGTGTCGACGGCGGAGTTGAGGTCCGACCTGACCGCCGTGGTGTCCGGGTTCCCGGACCGGGAGCTGAGGGCGGTGCTCGGGCTGGTCGCCGACGGTGGCGACGGGGTGTGGCGGTTCACCGGGGCCGGGGTGCGGCGGGCGCTGGACCTCGGGCACGAGCCGGACGCGCTGCTGGCCCGGTTGGCGGCGGTGGCGTCGCACGGGGTGCCCGCCGAGGTGGAGCGCCTGGTGCGGGAGGTGGCCCGGCAGCACGGGCGGATCACGGTGGTGCCGGTGGCGTGCTGCGTGCGGACCGCGGACCCGGTGCTGCTGACGGAGATCGCGGGGCACCGGTCGTTGGCGGCGCTGGCGCTGCGGCCGCTGGGGCCGACCGTGCTGGCCTCGGCCAAGCCCGCGGCCGAGACATTGGCGCTGCTGCGGGCGGCCGGTTACGCGCCGGGGGCGGACGGCGCGTCGGTGGTCGCGCGGCTGCCCCGGCAGCGGGCCACGCCCGTGGTCGGGCGGCGGCGTGACGGGTGGGGCGGCCCGCGGCGGCCGTTGACCGAGCAGGACCTGGACCGGCTCGCCGCCGCGCTCGTGGACCGGGAGCGGCCCCGGCAGCGGTACGTGCCGCCCCGCGCGGAGGTGCGGCGGATGGGCGCGGTGCGGTTGCTGCGGGACCAGTCGCTGGTGTTGCACGACTCCGAGGTGCTGCTGCTGGCGGAGGCGCTGGTCACGCGGACCTCGGTGGAGATCGCGGTGGCCAGCGGGCCGCGGACGGCGGTGAAGCACGTGATCACGCCGGTCGACCACGCGGCGGGGAACCTCACCGCCACGTGCGGGCCGCGTGGTGAGGCGCGGGAGTTCCTGGTCAGCGACATCCGGTCGGTGGAGCCGGCCGGCCGGGCCTGAGCGCCGAGGGCCCCGGACCGGCTGGTCCGGGGCCCTCGGGTCGGGCTCAGGGCAGGCTGAGCGGCACTTCCTGGAGCGCGTCGGTCGTGCCGGGCGCGGCGGTGACCTGGACCGGGGCGCTGGTCCGGTCGCCCTTGACGGCGGTGAACTCGTAGCGGCCCGCGGGCAGGGTCCACTCGTAGCGGCCGTCCGGACCGGAGAGCACGGCCAGCTCCGGCACCGGGCGCGGTGGGTCGTCCACGGACTTCGGCTGCACGAGCGCCCCCTCGACCGGCAGGCCCGTGCCGTCCACCACCGTGCCGGCGATGGCGACCTGCTCCGACGGGCTCACCGGTGGCTGCCCGTCGGACGAGGACGTGCCCGCCTCGCTGCCGCACCCGCCCAGCACCAGGAGGCCCACCAGCAGCGCTGTCCTGACGTGTCCCATGATCTGCTCCCTTCGGTCACGTCTTCAGGACGGAGCCCCGGGTGTGGTGGGTTGGCCCGGTCGGTCAACCGGTCGTCAGCGCCAGCCCGCGATCAGGTTGAAGCGGCTCTCCGTGATGCGCGGGCCGCTGTTGTGGCCGTCGGAGCCGACGCCGTAGGCGTGGACCGCCAGCGAGCACTGGCCGGAGCAGCCCGACGAGCCGGGCGCCCGGACGGTGTAGACCGAGCTGCCGCTGTTGCCGCCCACGGTGTCGTTGTCGTAGCGCAGCCGCAGGGAATCGCTGACGCGGACCTGGTCGCTGTGGATCCACTGCTGCTGGGCCTTGTCGCCGCCGTAGCCCTGGATGGTGGTGGACGTGCCGTTCAGCGACGCCGTGGTCCAGTAGGCGCCGTACCAGCCGACGGTGTTGCCGATGGTGCAGTCGAGGGTGGCGCCGCCGTAGTCGGCGTCGGCGTTGCCGTCGACCGTCCAGCCGGTGTTCGAGCGCAGGGTGGTCGCGCCGCAGCCGCCGTACGGGCGGCTGCCGGTGCCGTTGGCGCCCGGGTAGAAGCGGAGCTGGCCGGTGTACCAGCCGCTGGACTGGTTGTAGACGCAGTGGCCGGCGGTCATCACCAGGTCGTCGCTGAACATCCAGCCGGTGCAGTGCTGGCTCTCGACGCCGTTCACGGTCCGGGTGATGAGCACCGTGGCGCGGGCCGGGAAGCTCGTGGTCGGGTCGACCCTGGTCCGGTTGTCCGCGCCGATGATGGACTCGATGCCGAAGTCGTCACCGGTCGGCGACCGGTAGCCCTGGATTCGGTGGCCGGCCGGGACTGCCTGCGCGCCGTCCTTGACGGCGTCCCTGGTCGAGCCCGTCCCCCGGTAGCTGTCGATGCCGCGCGCCCCGGTGGGCGCGGCGGCCGACAGGGTGACCCCCTCGGTGTCGCTGACCGCGAGCTCGGCGGGTTTCGCGGGCCCCGCCGAAGCCGTCGGCGCGAGCACCGACACGGCCAGCAGCGCACCGGACGCCATCGTCACGATGCGCAGGAACGATCTTGTGGAGTTCACGGAGTCTCCTCTGCGGAGTGAATGCCAACGGCGTGCTGGAGGACCCCGTGTGCCGTCCCGATACTTCGGTGAAGAAAATTTGCGCTGCTCGGCGGAGGAAGAGGGGTTGATCGAGTCAGACCGCTTGGTCCAGGTGCGCGATCACGGCGGCGACGTCGTCGCTCTCGGCGCCGCGGATCAGCCGGGTGGCCGGTTGGACCAGTTCGTCCAGGAGGGTGAACGCCTCGCGCCGGCAGCGCGGTCCGGAGCGGTCGCGCCGCCAGGTGTCCAGGGCGGTGAATCTTGTGGGTGCCGTGTGTGTGGGCGGGGCGATCTTGGGGGAGGAAAGATTGAGAAATAAGAGACAAAGACAAAAGCGGGCGCTCGCCGCTGGGCAGGCCTCCGGGGGGAGGACTGCTTGCTGCTCGTGTTCCCCCGTATGGCCTGCCTGAGGCAACCACCCTTGTCAAGGGGTCCGCGAAGGGCGTGCGGCCCCCTTGACAAGCGCGGTCGGGCTGCGCCCAGGCCATACGGGGGAACACGAGCGGCAGTGGTGCGGTGAAAAGGAGATCGCCCCCGACGTCGTTGTCGGGGGCGATCGGTGGGGCAGCTACACCACGGCGAGCGGAAGTTGGTTGGGGATCACCGGGGACGGCAGGTCGGAGGAGCCCGTGAGGTAGGCGTCGACCGCGTTGGCCACCGAGCGGCCCTCCGCGATCGCCCACACCACCAGGGACGCGCCGCGGTGGGCGTCGCCGCACACGAACACGCCGGGGGCCTGCGTCTGCCAGTCCGAGCCGCACGAGATGGTGCCCCGCGCGGTGAGTTGGATGCCCAGGTCGTCGAGCAGGGGCATGTGCTCCACGCCCTCGAAGCCGATGGCCAGGAGCACCAGGTCGGCCGGCAGCAGCTCGACCTCCTCGGAGACCGGCACGACCACGCGCCGGCCGGAGGCGTCGCGTTCCACGCGGACCTTGCGGAGCTTGATCTGCCGCACGTGGCCCGCCTCGTCGCCGACGAACTCCTCCACGGCCACGGCGAACCGCCGCTCCCCCGCCTCCTCGTGCGCGGGGTAGGTGCGCAGGATCCACGGCCACACCGGCCACGGCGAGCGCTCGTCGTCGCGCTTGGTGGGCGGCATGGGGTACTGGTCGAGCTGCACCACCGACGCCGCGCCCTGGCGCACCGCCGTGCCGTAGCAGTCGGCGCCCGTGTCGCCGCCGCCGATGACGACGACGTGCTTGCCGGCCGCGTCGATCGCCGACGGGCCGTCGCCCTCGCAGGCGCGGTTGGCGGGCACCAGGTGGTCCATGGCGAGGTGGACGCCGTCGAGGTCGCGGCCCGGCGTGGTCCGGTCGTCGCGGCCACGCAGGGCGCCCACGGCCAGGACCACGGCGTCGAAGCGCTCGCGCAGCTGCTCCACGGTGACGTCGACGCCGACCTCGCAGCTGGTGACGAACTTCGTGCCCTCCTTGCGGAGCTGCGCCAGCCGCCGGTCCAGGACCTTCTTCTCCATCTTGAACTCGGGGATGCCGTAGCGCAGCAGCCCGCCGAGCCGGTCGTCGCGCTCGAAGACGGTGACCTCGTGGCCGGCGCGGGTCAGCTGCTGGGCCGCCGCCAGGCCGGCCGGGCCGGAGCCGACGACCGCGACCTTCCGGCCCGACGACACGTGCGCCTTGGTAGGCCGCACGAGCCCCTGCTCCCAGGACACGTCCGCGATGGCCTGCTCCACGCGCTTGATGGCCACCGGGCCGCCCGCGTCATGGCTGATCGACAGCACGCACGCCGCCTCGCACGGCGCGGGGCACAGCCGCCCGGTGAACTCCGGGAAGTTGTTCGTCGCGTGCAGCCGGTCCGAGGCCTGCTCCCAGTCGCCGCGGCGGACCAGCTCGTTCCACTCGGGGATCAGGTTGCCCAGGGGGCAGCCGGCCGAACCGGAGTGGCAGAACGGGATGCCGCAGTCCATGCAGCGGGTCGCCTGGGTGCGCACCTGCTCGTCGCGCACCTCGGGGTCGAGGTCGAGGTAGACCTCGTTCCAGTCGGCCGCCCGGTCCGCGACCGGGCGCTTCTTGGCCTCCTGGCGGGGGTGCTTGAGGAAACCGTACGGGTCAGCCACGGGAGGCCTCCATGATCGCCTGGTCGACGTCCCTGCCCTCCGCGCGGGCGAGCCTCATCGCTTCGAGCACGCGCTGGTAGTCACCGGGCATGACCTTGGTGAACGCGGCGGACCGCCGGGGCCAGTCGCCGAGCAGCGACGCGGCCACGGTGGATCCGGTGAGCTTGTGGTGCTTCTCCACCACCTCGCGCAGCCAGCGCAGGTCATCCCCGCTCGGCCGCTGCAGCTCGACCATGGCGGTGTTGACCGCCGCCGGGTCGAGGTCGAGCACGTACGCGATGCCGCCGGACATGCCCGCGGCCAGGTTGCGGCCCGTCGGCCCGAGCACCACGGCCCGGCCGCCGGTCATGTACTCGAACGCGTGGTCGCCCACGCCCTCGGACACCGCCAGCGCGCCGGAGTTGCGCACGCAGAACCGCTCGCCGACGCGCCCGCGCAGGAAGATCTCGCCGGACGTGGCGCCGTAGCCGATCACGTTGCCCGCGATGACCTGCTGCTCCGCGGCGAACGGCGCGTCCGGGTGCGGCCGGACCACGATCCGGCCGCCGGACAGGCCCTTGCCGACGTAGTCGTTGGCGTCGCCGATCATCTCCAGCGTGACGCCGCGCGGGATGAACGCGCCCAGCGACTGGCCCGCCGACCCGGTGAACGTCACGTGGATCGTGTCGTCCGGGAGGCCGTCGCCGCCGAACCGGCGGGTCACCTCCGCGCCGAGCAGCGTGCCGACGGTGCGGTTGACGTTGCGCAGCGGCAGCTCCAGCCGCACCGGGTGGGCGTCCTCCAGGGCCGCCTCGGCGAGCTGGATGAGCGTGCGGTCCAGGGCCTGCGCGAGGCCGTGGTCCTGCTCGCGGACCTTGCGCTTGGCCGTGCGGTAGGGCGTCTCGGGCACCTGGAACACCGGCGACAGGTCCAGGCCCGCCGCCTTCCAGTGCTCGATCGCCGCGTCGGTCTCCAGCAGCTCGGCGTGGCCGACGGCCTCGTCGATGGTGCGGAAGCCCAGCTCGGCCAGCAGCTCGCGGACCTCCTGCGCCACGAAGTGGAAGAAGTTGACCACGTGGTCGACCTGGCCGGTGAAGCGCTTGCGCAGCTCCGGGTTCTGGGTGGCGATGCCGACCGGGCAGGTGTCCAGGTGGCAGACCCGCATCATCACGCAGCCCTCGACGATCAGCGGCGCGGTGGCGAAGCCGAACTCCTCCGCGCCCAGCAGGGCAGCGACCACGACGTCGCGCCCGGTGCGCATGGCGCCGTCCACCTGCACGGTGATCCGGTCGCGCAGGCCGTTGAGCAGCAGCGTCTGCTGGGTCTCGGCGAGGCCGACCTCCCACGGCGTGCCCGCGTGCTTGAGCGAGTTGAGCGGGGACGCGCCGGTGCCGCCGTCGTGGCCGGAGATCAGCACGACGTCCGCGTGCGCCTTGGCCACGCCCGCCGCGACCGTGCCCACGCCGACCTCGCTGACCAGCTTGACGTGCACGCGGGCCTGCTCGTTGGCGTTCTTGAGGTCGTGGATGAGCTGCGCCAGGTCCTCGATCGAGTAGATGTCGTGGTGCGGCGGCGGCGAGATCAGGCCGACGCCCGGCGTGGAGTGCCGGGTGCGCGCGATCCACGGGTACACCTTGTAGCCGGGGAGCTGGCCGCCCTCGCCGGGCTTCGCGCCCTGCGCCATCTTGATCTGGATGTCGCTGGCGTTGACCAGGTACTCGCTGGTCACGCCGAACCGGCCGGACGCTACCTGCTTGACCGCGCTGCGCCGCTCCGGGTCGTACAGGCGCTCCGGGTCCTCGCCGCCCTCGCCGCTGTTGGACCGGCCGCCGAGCCGGTTCATCGCGATGGCCAGCGTCTCGTGCGCCTCGGCCGAGATGGAGCCGTAGGACATGGCGCCGGTGTTGAAGCGCTTGACGATCGAGGAGACCGGCTCGACCTCGTCGATCGGCACCGGCGCGCGGCCGGGGTTCTTGAGGGTGAACAGGCCGCGCAGCGTGCCGCCCTTGCGGGCCAGGGCCTCCACCTCGGCGGTGTACCGGCGGTAGACGTCCTCCTTGCCGGTCTTGGTGGCGTGCTGGAGCAGGAACACCGTCTCCGGCGTGAACAGGTGCAGCTCGCCCTCGCGGCGGTAGGCGTACTCGCCGCCCACCTCCAGCCGGCGGTGCGCGCGCTCGGCCGGGTTGTCCGGGTAGGCGCGGCGGTGGCGCAGGGCCACCTCCTCGGCCAGCACGTCCAGGCCCGCGCCGCCGAGCTTGGACACCGTGCCGGTGAAGTACTCGTCCAGCAGGTCCTTCGACAGCCCCACGGCCTCGAAGACCTGGGCGGCGGTGTACGCGCCGACCGTGGAGATGCCCATCTTGGACATGATCTTCAGGGTGCCCTTGACCAGGGCCGTCACGTAGTTGCGGACGGCCTTGCGCGGCTCGATGCCGGTGATGGCGCCCTGGTTGATCAGGTCCTCGATGGTCTCGAAGGCCAGGTACGGGTTCACCGCGGCGGCGCCGTAGCTCAGCAGCGCGGCGATGTGGTGCACCTCGCGGGCGTCGCCGGTCTCCACGACCAGCGCCACGCGCAGGCGCTCCTTGGTGCGCACCAGGTGGTGGTGCACCGCGGAGACCAGCAGCAGCGACGGGATCGGCGCCATCCGGTGGTCGGAGTCGCGGTCGGACAGCACCAGGGTGCGGGCGCCGTTCGCGATGGCCTCGGACGCCTCGCGGCGCACCCGCTCGACGGCCGCCGCCAGCGCGGCGCCGCCACCGTCCACTTCGTACAGTCCGGAGAGGACGGTGCACGCGAAGCCGGGCAGGTCGCCGTCGTCGTTGATGTGGATGAGCTTGGCCAGCTCGTCGTTGTCGATGACCGGGTAGGTCAGCTTGATGTGGCGACAGCTCGCCGCGCCCGGCTCCAGCAGGTTCTGCTCCGGGCCCATCACCCGGGACACGCTGGTGACGATCTCCTCGCGGATCGCGTCCAGCGGCGGGTTGGTGACCTGGGCGAAGGTCTGCGCGAAGTAGTCGTAGAGCAGGCGGGAGCGCTGGGAGAGCGCGGCCACCGGGGTGTCGGTGCCCATCGAGCCCAGCGGCTCGGCGCCGCCGACGGCCATCGGGCCGAGCAGGATCCGCAGCTCCTCCTCGGTGTAGCCGAAGGTGAGCTGGCGGCGGACCACGGAGTCGTGGCTCTGCACGACGTGCTCGCGGTCGGCCAGGTCGTCCAGCTCCAGCAGGCCTGCGTGCAGCCACTCGTCGTAGGGCAGCTCGTCGGCCAGCTTCGACTTGACCTCGTCGTCGTCGACCAGGCGGCCCTGCTCGGTGTCGACCAGGAACATCTTGCCGGGCTGGAGGCGGCCCTTGGCGACCACCTGGTCCGGCGCCACGTCCAGCACGCCGGTCTCGCTGGCCAGCACGACGCGGCCGTCGGCGGTCTGCCACCAGCGGGCCGGGCGCAGGCCGTTGCGGTCGAGCACCGCGCCGACCAGGGCGCCGTCGGTGAAGGTGACGCAGGCCGGGCCGTCCCACGGCTCCATCAGGCTGGCGTGGAACTCGTAGAACGCGCGGCGCTTGGGGTCCATCGACGCGTGGTTCTCCCACGCCTCGGGGATCATCATCAGCACCGCGTGCGGCAGGCTGCGCCCGCCCAGGTGCAGCAGCTCCAGCACCTCGTCGAAGCTCGCCGAGTCCGAACCCTCCGGGTCGCAGATCGGGTAGAGCCTGCTCAGGTCGCCCGGGATGAGGTCGGACGCCAGCAGCGCCTCGCGGGCGCGCATCCGGTTGCGGTTGCCGCGGACGGTGTTGATCTCGCCGTTGTGCGCCACGTACCGGAAGGGGTGGGCGAGCGGCCACGACGGGAAGGTGTTGGTGGAGAAGCGCGAGTGCACCAGGGCGATGGCCGTGGCCAGGCGCTCGTCGCGCAGGTCGGGGAAGAACGCGGGCAGCTGGCCCGTGGTCAGCATCCCCTTGTAGACCAGGGTGCGGGCGGACAGCGACGGGAAGTACGTGCCGACGCCGGCGGCCACCGACTCGTGCTCGACCCGCTTGCGCAGGGCGAACGTGAGGCGGTCCAGCTCGACGCCGGTGCGGCCGTCCTCGCTCGCGACCACCAGCATGGCGAAGTGCGGCATCACGGAGCGCGCGGTGGGGCCCACGTCGGCGTGGTCGGGGTCGGTGGGCACGTCGCGCCAGCCCAGGACCTCCAGCCCCTCCTCGGCGGCGATGCGCCCGGCCAGCTCGACGGCCCTGGCGCGTTCGCCCTCGTCGGCGGGCAGGAACGCGATGCCCGCCGCGTAGGCGCCCGCCGGGGGCAGTGCGAAGCCGACCACTTCCCGCAGGAAGGCGTCCGGCGTCTGGAGCAGGATGCCCGCCCCGTCGCCGCTGGTCGGTTCGGCGCCCGCCGCGCCGCGGTGCTCGAGGTTGGCCAGCGCGGTGAGCGCGTCGACGACGATGTCGTGCGACCGGCGGCCTCGGATATCGGCGACCATCGCCACACCGCAGGCATCGCGCTCGGCGGTGGGGTCGTAGAGCCCCTGCGGGGACGGGATGGCGGAGAAGATCACTGCGCAGACCTCCTTCGTCGTCCTGGCTGACGAACTAGTCCTCGTGTCCAGGTCCTGGGAATCCGGGTGCTGGGCACGGGACGACGATGGCCCGCGTGTTGACGCGACTTTAACAGTCGCGAAACCGAACCACACCATGCTCACTGTGATCTCGGTCATCAACACGTAACGATTCGACCCGACGGAGCGACAGTGGGGCCGACGTTGTTACGCGTTGTTAAGCATACGCGCCACCGACCCCTCACGCGCGTCGCTGAGACGCTCCTGACACGGGCGCCCGACCCGTACTCCTCACCGGTGGGATACCCCTCGTTCGCCAGGCGGACACCTCGCGGCCCCCGGACCCCGCGCCCCCGAGGGGGTCGCGCGCCCTGTGCCGAACGGCCGCACCCGGACGCCCGTTCGGGTCGTGGGGCGGGCCGTGGAGCGGGCCGGCGCGGCTCCCCGCCGGCGGGGCCCCGCCGCCCACCGCGCGCGCCCATTTCGTTGACGCCCCCGCGGCGCATCGCTGGCGTCGTTTTCCGCGTCAATGTCCTCCGGTCGTCGCCCTGGATTCGGCGCATTGTCCGCCAGGGAAATCAACCGAACGCACCGGGAAATACCCGGGATGCGTTTCTCCACCCACCACCGGCCGATGCGCACGGGCACCCGCCCACGCCCACCACCGCGGGCGCCGCCACCCGGTGGACGAGCGACCACCTCCGCGGAGAGGAAGCCCGTCGTGCCCGGACGCCCCTCCGCGCCGGGCGGGTCGGGGACCGACCCGGGTCGCGCGCGCCCCCGGCGGGCACCCGCCATTTCCGGCGTCGCGCGCCGCGCGAATCGATCACCGGGGCGGCGCCGCACCCGCGAAACATTATTACGTTGAATTATTCGGAGGGGCACCCGAACCGCCGCGCACCACGCGGCGGCCCTCGTTCGAGGGCATCTCACAAGAGGGGGAAAACGTGCGCCGAGGAAGAACCACGGCCGCGCTGTGCCTGGCGCTGGTCGCGAGCGCGCTGACCACGCAGGAGGTGGTGGCGCAACCGGCCCGGACCGCCGCGCCGCCGACCGCGCCGCCCGCCGCCGAACCCGACCGGTCCTCGGTCGCGGAGGCGGAGCGCGACGAGCTGCCGGGCAAGCCGCGCCACCAGGTCGTGGCGCTCGGCGACTCCTACTCGTCGGGCGAGGAGGGCAATTTCGCCTACCGGAACGCCTGCCACCGGTCGCGCCACGCGTGGAGCCGCCGGGGCGTGCTGCCCGACGACCCGGCCCGCACGATCGGGGCGCGCGCCGACGGGTGGGACCCGACCACCACCTGCCGGCCTGCTCGGGCACGCAGACCGAGCACGTCCTGCCGTCCCCGGTGCGGAACTCGTGGGGCGAGCCGGGCCGGGGCGGCTTCCGCGAGAGCAGCCAGGTCGACCGCGGGTTCCTCAGCCGGAACACCACGCTGGTCACGCCGTCCATCGGCGGCAACGACCTCGGGTTCACCGACATCATCACGGCCTGCGCGCTCATCGACGACTGCGGGCGGGAGACCGACGACCAGGGCCGGACGCTGGGCTCCCGGGTGCGCTCGACCATGCTCACCCACCTGGTCCCGTCGATGCGGCTGGTCCTGGAGCAGGTCCACCAGCGCGCGCCCAACGCCCGGATCGTCCTGATGGGCTACCCGGTCCTGATCTCGGGCAGCTGCTCGGCCGGCCTCGGTGCCCGAGCGCGGCGAGGGCGACGCCGCGGTCCCGCTGGAGGGCTGAACGCGGGGTGGCCCTCTCCCGGTGAGGAGGGGGCCACCCCGTGCCGCGTCTGCTCCCGGGCCTGTTCCCGGGCCCTACTTCCGGCCGGCGGTGACCGGCTCGCGCTCGGCGGGCTCGTCGTCGCCGTGCTGGAGGTCCATCAGGGCGTCGGCGTCGACCGAGGACGGGTCGTCCAGGACCCGCTTGAGCTGGTCGCGGTCGAGCTGGCCCTGCCAGCGGGCCACGACCAGGGCGCCCACGCCGTTGCCGATGACGTTGGTGATGGCCCGCGCCTCGGACATGAACCGGTCGATGCCCACGATCAGGGCGATGCCCACCGCCGGGATGGCGCTGTTCGCCTCGAACGCGCTCAGCGACGCGGCCAGCGTGACCAGGCCGGCGCCCGTGACGCCCGCCGCGCCCTTGCTGGCCAGCAGCATGAACAGCAGCAGGCCGATCTGGGTGCCGAGCGGGACGTCGTGGCCGGTGGCCTGGGCGATGAAGATCGCGCCCATGGTCAGGTAGATGCAGGTGCCGTCCAGGTTGAACGAGTAGCCGGTCGGGATGGTGAGGCCGACCACGGACTTGTCCGCGCCCGCCGCCTCCAGCTTGACCAGCATCCGGGGCAGCACCGACTCGCTGGACGACGTGCCCAGCACGATCAGCAGCTCGTCCTTGATGTAGCGGAGGAACTTGAAGATCGAGAACCCGGCGTAGAGGGCCACGCCGCCCAGCACCACGAAGACGAACAGCAGGCACGTCGCGTAGAACGACCCCATCAGCCACGCCAGCTTGCCCAGGATCGAGCCGCCGAACTTGCCGATCGTGTAGGCGATGCCGCCGAACGCGCCGATCGGCGCCGCGTACATGACGATCTTGATGACGCCGAACATCACCTTGGCGACGGTGTCCAGGGCCTGCACGACCCGCTCGCCGCGCCTGCCCATGCCGGCCACGGCCACCGCGACCAGGATCGCGACCACCAGCACCTGGATCAGCTGCCCGTCGGTGAACGCGCCGACGAACGACTTGGGCACCAGGCTCAGGATGAAGCCGGTGACGCCGGTCTCGGCGGTCTTGGCGTCCTCCAGGGTGTCGGAGGCCGCGTCCTCGTTGATGGGGATGGTGGGCCCGTGGTGGCCGGGCTGCACCACGTTCACCACGAGCAGGCCGATGGTCAGCGCGACCGTGGTCATCGCGGTGAAGTAGAGGATGGTCCGCAGCGCCAGCCCGCCCGCCTTGGCCAGGTTGCCCAGGCCCGCGATGCCGACGACGACGGTGCAGAAGATGGTCGGGGCGATAACGACCTTGACCAGCGCGACGAAGAAGTCGGCCAGCCACTTCATGCCGGAGGCCTGGGCCGGGAAGGCGTACCCGACGACCACGCCGAGCACGATCGACACCAGCACCCAGAAGTACAGGTGCTTGTAGATCGGTTTGCGCTCACGGGCTTGCGCGCTGACCACGTCTCCTCCTGAAGCTTCGTCGCTCGCGTCAGGGGGTGAGCCTGGGCACACACCGCGACCGGGACAAGGCACCCGCCCGAAACTTCAGATCCCTCTGACGTAACGCGCCGTTCACCCACCCGGCGGGACTAGTCTGCGGGCGTGCAGGTGTCCCGGCGCTCGGTGCTGCTCGCCGCCCTCGCGGCGGGGCTGCCCGCCTGCACCGCGACCGACCCGCCCGCGCTCGACGAGCTGGTGCTCGCCACGGGCCCGGACGGCGCGGTGTTCCAGGAGGTGGGCGGCGCGCTCGCGGCGGCCCTGGCCGACCAGCTCCCGTCGACGCGGGTCCGGGCGCGGTCGACCGGGGCGTCGGTGGAGAACGTCCGGCTGCTGCGCGAGGGCGAGGTCCACCTGGGGCTGTCGTCCCTGGACCCCCTGGAGAGCGCGCTGCTCAGCGCCGAGGACCAGGGCGGCATCAGCGCCGTCGGCCGGCTCTACGACAGCTTCCTCCAGGTCGCCGTGCCCGCGTCGTCCCCGGTGCGCGCGCTCGCCGACCTGGCCGGGCGGCCGGTGTCCATCGGGCCGGTCGGGTCGGGCTCGGAGTTCACCGGCTCGCGCCTGCTGGACCTGCTGGGCATCCGGGTGGACGCGCGGAACATGGAGCACAGCGAGGCCGCCCGGAGGCTGACCGAGGGCGGGATCGACGCGCTGCTCGCGTTGACCGGCATCCCGACCCCGGCGATCGACGACGCGCTGAGGGCCTTCCCGGTGCGGCTGCTGGACCTGCCGGACGAGGCGGTGGAGCTGGCGGAGGCGTACCCGGGCCCGTACGTGCCGGCCACCATCCCGGCCACCACCTACCGGGGCGTGGGGCCGTGCCGCACGTTCGCCGTGCCCAACCTGCTGCTGGCGCGGACGTCGCTGGACGACGAGCTGGTGGAGGTGGTGACGCGGACGGTGTTCACCGAGGCCGAGCGCATCGCGGCCGGGCACCCGGAGGCGAGCCGGATCAACGTGCGCACCGGCATCGCGACCGGCAAGGTGCCGCTGCACCACGGTGCGGAGCGCTGGTTCCGGGAGAACAAGCGCTGATCCCGGGAAGCGGTGCCGAGTTGCGGGGTTCGAAGCCCTCACCTCTCGGAGCCCTCACCTGCCGGAGCCGCGCGTGCGGGAGCCCTTCGTCAGGCGTTGAGGCGGACCACGGCGTCCAGGCCGTGCGGGTCGGTCGGGCGCAGGACCAGTTCGCCGCCCGCCGAGGCGACCAGTTCCGCGCAGATCGACAGGCCCAGGCCGGTGCCCGCGACGTTCTGGTGCCGGGGCGCGCGCCAGAACCGGCTGAGCGCGGCGGCGCGCTCCTCGGGCGACAGCCCCGCGCCGTCGTCGGTGACGTGCAGTTCCACCCCGCCGTCGGTGCGGTCGGCCCAAATTCTGATCGTCGTGGCCCCCGAGAGGCGGATGGCGTTGCCGACCAGTTCGTCCAGCACGCTGCCCAGGCCGCCGGGCGGGGCGAGGACCCTCAGGCCGGGCGGGACGGCGACCTCCAGTTCGACGTCACCCGCCAGGGCGCGCCAGCCGGGGACGTGCGTGGCCAGCAGGCCGTCGACGTCGACCGGTTCGGCCGCCGAGGGGCTCTCCAGGCGGGTGGCGGCCAGGAGGGCGTCCAGGACGCGGCCCATCTCCTCGGCCTCGTCGGCGGCGATGCGCTGGGCCTCGCGGCCCTCCTCGCCGGTGACGTGCGGCGCCAGGTTGTCCACCGCGAGGCGGAGGCTGGCCAGGGGGTTGCGCAGCTGGTGGGAGGCGTCGGCGACGAAGGCCCGCTGGCGGCGCAGGGCCCGGCCGACCACGTCCACCATGGCGTTGAAGCTGGCCGCCAGGCGGCGCAGCTCCGGCGGGCCGCCCACCTCGTCGGCCCGCGCGTCCAGCTCACCGCTCGCGACCGCGGCCGTGGCCTCGTCCAGCCTGCGGACGGGCCTCAGCACCCAGCGCGACATCGGCCAGGCCACCGCCACCACCGCGAGCATCGGCGCCAGGCCGATCAGGGCCAGCACGCCCCACTGGCGCAGGATCGCCGACCGCAGCCCTTCCGTCGGCGACACGGTCACGACCGCCGCCACCACCTCGCTGTCCCGGCCCACCGGCTCGACCACGACCAGGTTGACCCGTTCCCACGGCCAGATCGACTGGACGGCCTCCCCCCGGTAGCCGCTGAACGCGGCCTTCAGGCCGGTGGCCACGTGCGGGTCGCCCGCCTGGCCGAACTCCTGCCGGGACGACGCGACGACGTCGCCGTCCGCGCCGATCAGGGCGGCCTCGATGCCGTAGAGCTGGTCGTAGCGGATCAGCTCGTCACGCAGCGCGGTCAGCCGGTCGGAGGCCAGGGCGTTCTCGGCGAGCGAGGCGAAGCGGCTCGCGTCGCCCAGGCGGTCGAGGTAGGTCTCCTGGCTCTCGCGCTGCACCACGGCGAACGCGAGCGGCACGCCCAGCGCGGCCACCAGCGCCACCAGCAGCGGGACGATCAGGACCAGCAGGCGGCGCAGCACGCGGGGCAACCTCCCGGGTGTGAGGTGCGTCATTACTCCACGGGCCGGCTCGGCCCACGAGTGATGGGGGAAACGGGATGTTACGCAAAGTTGCCGTCGTGCTCGCGGCGGCCGTGTCCGTCGCCCTGCCCGCCGCGATCGTCGCACCGGCCGTCGCCTCGGCCGCGGTGTGCGAGACCGGGTGGGGCAGCGGGCCCAAGACGCAGTGGTCGGCCTCCCAGGGCGTGCTGACGAACATCCGGTCCGGGCAGCACGAGTGCTACGACCGGCTGGTGTTCGACTTCGCCGGGGTGAACGACGGCTACTGGGTGCAGTACGTCGACGAGGTCGTGCAGGAGGGCTCGGGCAAGCCGGTGCCGCTGCGCGGCGGGGGGAAGCTCCAGATCACGGTCGCCTCGCCCGCCTACGACAACAGCGGCAACCCGACCTACCTGCCCGCGAACCGGTCCGAGCTGGTGGACGTGACCGGCTACGCCACGTTCCGGCAGGCCGCGTGGGCCGGGTCGTTCGAGGGGCAGACCACCGTGGGGCTGGGCGTGCGGGCGGTGCTGCCGTTCCGCGTGTTCACGCTGCCCGGCCGGGTCGTGGTGGACGTCGCCCACACCTGGTGATGGTTGCCCACAACTGGTGACAGTCGCCCACGCCGAGTGACGGTCACCCATACAGGTGAGCCGGGACCTCCTGGCGCGGTGTTCTCGAACCACCTCCCCCGGACCGTGACGCGTGCCACAATCGCGGTGCGGGCGGGGGAGCCCGCGTCAGGGGGAACTCGGATGATGCGCAAGATCGCTCTGTTGTTGTCGGCGGTGCTCGGGCTGGCACTGGTGGCTCCCGCGGCCTCGGCCGCGCCGGCCGCCTGCGCGCCGGTCGACTGGGGCTCCGGTGACAAGTACCTGTACGTGGGCCAGGCCCCGTACATGACCGACCTGCGGGCCGGGCAGCACGAGTGCTACGACCGGCTCGTGTTCGACATCGCCGGCGCGCCCGGCGGGTACGCCGCGCGGTACGTGCCCGAGATCGTCCACGACCCGTCGGGGAACCCGATCCCCGTGCGGGGCGGGGCGAAGCTCCAGATCACCACCTACTCGGCCACGTACGACGAGAACTTCGACCCGACCTACGAGTACGACGACCCGATGGAGCTGGTGGACGTGACCGGCTACGCCACGTTCCGGCAGGTCGTGATGGCCGGCTCGTGGGAGGGCACGACGACGATCGGGCTGGGCGTGCGGGCACGGCTGCCGTTCCGCGTGCTCATGCTGCCCGACCGCCTCGTGGTGGACGTCGCCCACACCTGGTGACGCCGGTTCAGGCGTGGGCCGCCACCCGGTAGCCCACGCCCCGGATCGTCTCGATGCGCAGCGCGTCGCCGAGCTTGCCGCGCAGCGCCGCGATGTGGGTGTCGAGCGTGCGCGACGGGGCCTCCCAGTGCGCCTGCCACACCTGGTCCACGATCAGGTCGCGGCTGACCACCGTGCCCGCCCGCGCCACCAGCAGGGCGAGCAGGTCGAACTCCTTGCGGGTCAGCGGCACCGGCTCGCCGTTGACCCGGGCCTCCCGGCCGGCGGGGTCCAGGGTCAGCGGGCCCAGGGTGACCTCGTGCTCGCGCTCGGCCGCCCGAGCCGCGCGGGTGCGCCGCAGGACCGCCTCGATGCGCGCCAGCAGCTCCGCCGTGCCGAACGGCTTCACCACGTAGTCGTCCGCGCCCAGGCGCAGGCCGAGCACGCGCTCCCGCTCCTCGCCCCGCGCGGTGACCGTGATGATCGCCGTGCCGGTGCGGCGGCGCAGCTCGCGCAGCACGTCCAGGCCGTCGCCGTCGGGCAGCCCCAGGTCGAGCAGCACCACGTCCGCCGGTTGGGCGGCCAGCGCGGCGGCGGCCGTGGCGACCCGGTGCACCTCGTAGCCCGCGTGCCGCAGGGCGGTCAGCAGACCTCGCGCCACCCGGTCGTCGTCCTCGACGACGAGGATGCGCATGTCCGCTACTGCTGCTCCGGCTTGTCGCCGGTGTCCGCGGCCTTGGTGTCGACATTGGTGTCGGCACTGGTCTGCGGCACCGTGGTGACCTCGCCCGTCGCGGAGCCACCCGCACCGGCCCTGTCGGTCCTGGTACCGGTCCCGGTCCAGTCGGCGTCGGCCGGCTCGGTGTCGCTCCGGTCGGCGTCGCTCCGATCGGTGCCGGTCCGGTCGGCGTCGACCCGGTCGGCGTCGGCGGCGGTCGCGCCGGAGTCACCCTGAGGTGCCTCGCTCCGCACGATCACCTCCCTCGGCCCCCGCTTCGCGGCCAGGACGAAGTAGATGACCCCACCGAGGAAGACCACCGCGGAGGTGATCACGTTGATCCGCAGCCCGAACACCTCGGTGGCCGGGTCGGTGCGCATCAGCTCGATCCAGAACCGGCCCGCCGTGTAGCCCGCGACGTAGAGCGCGAACACCCGGCCGTGGCCCAGCCGGAACCTGCGGTCGGCCCACACGATCAGCAGCGCCACGCCCAGGTTCCACAGCAGCTCGTAGAGGAACGTGGGGTGCACGATCTCGATCGGGGTGTGGTCCAGCGCCACGCCGGTCAGGTCGTCCTTGAAGCCGGTCTCCGGGTCTACCCGCTCGTAGATCTCCAGACCCCACGGCAGCGTGGTGGGACCGCCGTAGAGCTCCTGGTTGAAGTAGTTGCCGAGCCTGCCGATCGCCTGGGCGACGACGATGCCGGGCGCGAGGGCGTCCGCCATCGCGGGCAGCGGGATGCCCTTGCGGCGGCAGCCGATCCACGCGCCGACGCCACCGAGGGCGATCGCGCCCCAGATGCCCAGGCCGCCGTTCCAGATGGCCAGCGCGTCCAGCGGGTTGCGACCCTCGCCGAAGTACTTCTGGTGGTCGGTGGCCACGTGGTACAGCCGGCCGCCGATCAGGCCGAACGGGACCGCGAAGACGGCGATGTCCGTGACCTCGCCCTTCAGCCCGCCCCGGGCGACCCAGCGGCGCTCGCCCCACCAGATGGCGAGGACGATGCCGAGGATGATGAACAGCGCGTAGGCGCGGAGCGGGATCGGCCCCAGCTGCCACACGCCCTGGTCGGGGCTGGGGATCGTCGCGAGGTAGTTCGTCACCACGGCACCACCGTAGTGGGTCCGGCGAACGGACCAACACGGACAGCTCGACGGACAGCCCGATTGTTACGGGACGGGAGCACGGGCCGCGGCCGGGCGGCCCCGACCTGGTCGAGGCAGGTGGCGCCGACGTGAGCGGACCGGGCGGCACCGAACCGGACGGGCCGGACAACCCTGGCCTGGGCGGACCGGGCGGCACCGAGCCCGACGGGCCGGACACCCCCGGCCTGGGCGAGCCAGGCAACCCCGGGCCGGACGACCCCAGCCCGGGCGAGCCAGGCGACCCCGGGCCGGGCGAGCCCAACCCAGGCGAACCGGGCGGGCCTGAACCTGGCAGGCAGAGCAGCCCCGGCCCCGGCGAGCCAGGCCGCACCGGCCTGGGCGGGCCGGGCAGTCCCGAGCGGTGGAACAGGCGGAGCAGGCGGCCGAACAGGCGGTGGAGCGCGCCGCGCGGGCTCGGTGCCGAGAGCCGGCCAAGGAGCCGCGCCGAGGGGATACCGCTGGTCAGGAGCCGGGCGAAGGAGGTGATCGCGTTCATGGGGCGAGCATGGCGCTCCCCACCGACAAATCCGGGGGCCCAGCGGACCCCCGGACCTCCAGTTCACCCGATCGAGCGGCCTCAGGCGGGCGTCGCGGCCCTGCGCACCCCATTGGCCAGCTCCTCCGTCAGCGCGGCCACCCCGTCGTCCTGCACGGCCGACACGAAGGCCGAACCCACGATGACCCCGTCGGCGAACGCCGCCAGCTCCGCCGCCTGCGCCCCGTTCCGCACGCCCAGGCCCACGCCCACCGGCAGGTCGGTGTGCTCGCGCACCCGCTTGACCAGCGCCGGGGCCGCCGAGGACACCACGTCGCGCGCCCCCGTCACGCCCATCACCGACGTCGCGTACAGGAAGCCCCGCGACGACCGCGCGGTCATCCGGATGCGCTCCTCCGTGGACGACGGCGCGACCAGGAAGATCCGGTCCAGGTCGTGCGCGTCGGTCGCCTCGATCCACTCCGAGCCCTCGTCGGGCACCAGGTCGGGCGTGATGACGCCCAGGCCGCCCGCCGCGGCGAGGTCGCGGGCGAAGCGGTCCACGCCGTAGGCCAGCACGGGGTTCCAGTAGGTCATGACCACGGCGCGCCCGCCGGCCGCCGCGACGGACTCGACCACGCCGAACAGGTCGCGCACCCGGAACCCGCCGCGCAGGGCCTGCTCGGCCGCGCGCTGGATGGTGGGGCCGTCCATGACCGGGTCGGAGAACGGCAGGCCCACCTCGACCACGTCGCAACCCGCCGACACCATCGTCCGCAGCACGTCCTTCGAGCCCTCGACGGTCGGGTAGCCGGCGGGCAGGTACCCGATCAGCGCCGCCCGCGACTCCGCCCGACAGGTCTCGAAGACCGAACCCAGCCCGCTCACGAGTCCACTCCCAGCCCGAACCACTTGATGGCGGTGTCCATGTCCTTGTCGCCCCGGCCCGACAGGTTCACCAGGATGAGCCCCTCGGGCCCCAGCTCGCGGCCGAGCTTGAGGGCGCCGGCCAGCGCGTGCGCCGACTCGACCGCCGGGATGATGCCCTCGGTGCGCGAGAGCAGGGCGAACGCGTCCATGGCCTCGGCGTCGGTCACCGGCCGGTACTCGGCGCGCCCGGTGTCCTTGAGGTGGGCGTGCTCCGGGCCGACGCCCGGGTAGTCCAGGCCCGCCGAGATGGAGTGCGCCTCGGCGATCTGCCCGTCGGCGTCCTGGAGCACGTACGACATGGCGCCGTGCAGGGAGCCGGGCGTGCCCTTGGTGAGGGTGGCGCCGTGCCTGGCGGTCTCGATGCCGTCGCCGCCGGGCTCCAGGCCGACCAGCCGCACGGACGGGTCGTCGAGGAAGCCGTGGAAGATGCCGATCGCGTTGGACCCGCCGCCCACGCACGCGGCGACCACGTCGGGCAGGCGGCCGGCCTTCTCCAGGACCTGCTCCCGCGCCTCGACGCCGATGACGCGGTGGAAGTCGCGCACGAGCACCGGGAACGGGTGCGGTCCCGCGGCGGTGCCCAGCAGGTAGTGGGTGTCGTCGACGTTGGCGACCCAGTCGCGCAGCGCCTCGTTGATCGCGTCCTTGAGGGTGCGCGAGCCGTTCTTCACCGGGATCACCCTGGCGCCCAGCAGCCGCATCCGGGCCACGTTGAGCGCCTGCCGCTCGGTGTCGACCTCGCCCATGTAGATCACGCAGTCCAGGCCCATGAGCGCGCACGCGGTGGCCGTGGCCACGCCGTGCTGGCCCGCGCCGGTCTCGGCGATGACCCGCGTCTTGCCCATGCGCTTGGTCAGCAGCGCCTGGCCCAGCACGTTGTTGATCTTGTGCGAACCGGTGTGGTTCAGGTCCTCGCGCTTGAGGAAGATCCGCGCGCCGCCCGCGTGCTCGGCGAACTT
Source organism: Actinosynnema sp. NPDC059797 (assembly GCF_042732085.1). Lineage (NCBI taxonomy): Bacteria > Bacillati > Actinomycetota > Actinomycetes > Pseudonocardiales > Pseudonocardiaceae > Actinosynnema > Actinosynnema sp. NPDC059797. The sequence goes on along the minus strand of NZ_JBHWIE010000011.1, from coordinate 49,838 downwards.
GGGCGCCTCGGTGAGCAGCGACGGGCGGCCGGCGAAGTCGCGCAGCAGCCGGGAGAACTCGTCCAGGAACTCCGGGTCGACCCGCGCCTTCTCGTAGAACGCGGCGAGCTCGTCCACGGCGGCGATGAGGGCTTCCGGCATGAACCGGCCGCCCCACGGCCCGAAGTGGCCCCGCTCGTCCGGGTCGTGTGGTGTCGGAGCCAACTGGCCGCGCGACATGGGCCTTCTCCTTTTACCGGCTCGGCCGGGGACACGCGGGGTGGGAACCCGCCGTCACCAGCTTGTTCACCGCGACCTTGGGGTCGCCGCTCGTCACCAGGCTCTCGCCGACCAGCACCGCGTCGGCGCCCGCGCCCGCGTACGCCATGAGGTCGCCCGGCCCGGTCACCCCGGACTCGGCGATCTTGATGGTGTCGAAGGGCAGGCCCGGCGCGATCCGCCCGAACACGTCCTTGTCGACCTCCAGGGTGTGGAGGTTGCGGGCGTTCACGCCGATGACGCTCGCACCCGCCTCCAGCGCGCGGTCGGCCTCCTCGGCCGTGTGCACCTCGACCAGGGCCGTCATGCCCAGCGACTCGACCCGGTCCAGCAGCGAGACCAGGGCGTTCTGCTCCAGCGCCGCCACGATCAGCAGCACCAGGTCCGCGCCGTGCAGGCGCGCCTCGTGCACCTGGTAGGGGCTGACGATGAAGTCCTTGCGCAGCAGGGGGACGCCCACCGCCGCGCGCACCGCGTCGAAGTCCTCCAGGGACCCGCCGAACCGGCGCTGCTCGGTCAGCACGCTGATGCAGCGCGCTCCGCCCAGCTCGTACTGCACCGCGAGGTCCGCGGGCTCCGGGATGTCGGCCAGCTGCCCCTTGGACGGGCTGCGCCGCTTGACCTCGGCGATCACGCCCACGCCGGGCCCGCGCAGCACGGCCATCACGTCCTGCGGCGGCGCCACCTTGGCCGCCCGCTCCCTGAGCACGTCGAAGGGCAGCGCGGCCTCGCGCTGGGCGAGGTCTTCCCGGACGCCTTCGATGATCGATTCGAGCACGGTAGTCATCCGAGCACCTCGCTCGACTCCGTCAGACCTTCCGGTTCAGTCGCAAGCTCCCGCACGTCACGCTCCCCTTCCCGCCACGAGGATGCTAACCCCGCCGCGAACCCGCTCCGGCCACCGGGTCGCGCTGTTCACGCTGCTGATCAGGGTCCTCACGAGCCCACGTGCGCAAACGTGCGGCGGTCGGGGGTCAGTCCCGTTCAGTGGGATCGTCGCCGCGCTCCAGGGCGTTCCACAGCTCGCGCTCGGGATCGGCGCTCCGCTTGGCCGCGCCCGGCGTCTGGTAGCCGCCGCCGAGCTTCGGCATCGCCGCGCCGCGCACGACCAGCAGCAGGCCCGCCGCGACCACCAGCGCCGCGCCCGCGAGGACCAGGCCGCGCCCGGTGAGCGGGCCGTCGGCGCCCGCGCCCTGGAACCCGGCCGCGACGCCCGCGAGCAGCACCACGCCGCCCAGCACGCGCCGCGCCCACCCGCCCAGCGCCACCACGGCGGCGATGGCGGCCAGGCACAGCAGGGCCAGCGGCACCAGGGAGGGCACCACGTCGCCGCCGTCGCGCTCGGCGGCGGCGTCCCAGGTCAGGCCGGAGGCGGCGCCGAGCGCGCCCGCGCCCGCGAGCAGGAGCGCGACCGCGATCCACAGTGGACGACGCCGCGCGGCCCGCGCCCGGCGCTCCGCCCGCTCCTCCTCGCCCTCGGCGGTCTCGACGCCCTCGGCGGGTCCGGGCTCCGGTTCCCGGTCGGGCGCGGGTTCCCGGTCAGACACGGGCCGGTTCCGCCGCCGGGGCCATGGTGCCCGCCGTGGCGATGGCCGACAGCACCGCGCCCGCCTTGTTCAGGCACTCGTTGTCCTCGGCCGCCGGGTCCGAGTCGGCCACGATGCCCGCGCCCGCCTGCACGTACGCCACGCCGTCGCGGATCAGCGCGGTCCGGATGGCGATGGCGGTGTCCGCGTCGCCGGCGAAGTCCAGGTAGCCCACCACGCCGCCGTAGAGCCCGCGGCGGGTCGGCTCCAGCTCCTCGATCAGCTCCATCGCCCGCGGCTTGGGCGCGCCGGACAGGGTGCCGGCCGGGAAGCACGCCGCGACCGCGTCGAACGCCGTGCGCCCCTCGGCCAGCTCGCCGCTGACCGTGGACACGATGTGCATGACGTGGGAGTAGCGCTCGACCTTGAAGAAGTCGACCACGGTCACCGAACCCGGCTTGCACACGCGGCCCAGGTCGTTGCGGCCCAGGTCGACCAGCATCAGGTGCTCGGCCCGCTCCTTGTGGTCGTGCAGCAGGTCCTTCTCCAGCAGCGCGTCCTCCTCCTCGTCCACGCCGCGCCACCGGGTGCCCGCGATGGGGTGCGTGGTCGCCTTGCCGTCCCGCACGGTGACCAGCGACTCCGGGCTGCACCCGACGATGTCGAAGTCCTCCAGCCGCAGCAGGTACATGTACGGGCTGGGGTTGGACGTGCGCAGCACGCGGTAGACGTCCAGCGGGTCGGCGTCGGTGCGCATCTCGAACCGCTGCGACAGCACGACCTGGAACGCCTCGCCGGCCCGGATGGCCTCCTTGGCCCGCTCCACCACGCCGCGGTACTCCTCCGGCGACCGGCGACGGGTGAACTCGGGCTTGGGCCGGGAGAACACGGCGGCGGTGGGCGGCGCGGGCGCCTGGAGGTCCAGGGTCATCCGCTCCAGCCGCGTCACGGCGTCCTCGTAGGCGGCGTCCACGCGCTCGGGCGAGTCGTCCCAGTTGATGGCGTTGGCGATGAGCGTGACGGTGCCCTCGTGGTGGTCCAGCGCCGCCAGGTCGGTGGCCAGCATCATGACCAACTCGGGCAGGCGCAGGTCGTCCTCCGCCAGCGACGGCAGCCGCTCCAGCCGCCGCACGGCGTCGTAGCCGATGTAGCCGACCATGCCGCCGGTCAGCGGCGGCAGGCCGGGCAGCGGGTCGGTGCGCAGCACCTCGATGGTCTCGCGCAGCGCCGTCAGCGGGTCGCCGCCCTCGGGCAGGCCGACGGGGTGCTGGCCCTGCCAGTACGCCTCGCCGCCGGTCGCGGTCAGCGCGCCCGCGCTGCGCGCGCCGACGAACGACCAGCGCGACCAGGACCGGCCGTTCTCGGCCGACTCGAGCAGGAACGTGCCGGGACGGTCGGCCGCGAGCTTGCGGTACAGCCCGACGGGCGTCTCCGCGTCCGCCAGCAGCCGCCGCACCACCGGGATGACCCGCCGCTGGGCGGCGAGCTCGCGGAACTCCTCGCGCGTGGGGCTGATCTCGCCCAGACCGGTGCCTGCACCGATGACGCTCACCATGCGCGTCATTGTGCCCCGTGGCCCCGGGACCTCCCGGACCGACTCATTTCATCACGCGTTGAAAAAACGTCCTACCTCGCCCATCATGGTGGGGTGAACGAGAGCTCCCGACAAATCGGACCGAAGCGCCGCGGCCGGCGGGCCGGCGGCGAGGACACCAAGGCCGCCCTGCTGGCCGCGGCCCGCGAGGTGTTCGTCGAACGCGGTTTCGAGGGCGCCACCGTGCGGTCGATCGCGGCGCGGGCCGGTGTGGACGCGGCCATGGTCAACCACTGGTTCGGCAGCAAGGAGGGCCTGTTCGCCAAGGCCGTGCTCCAGGTGCCGATCGACCCGAACGTGTTGATCGGGCGGCTGCTCGAAGGTCCGCCCGAGGAGATCGGCGAGCGGATCGTGCGCAACTTCATCGGCATCTGGGACGCCACCGGCGGCGGCCAGTTCGCCGCCATGGTCCGCAGCATCACCTCGCAGGAGCAGGTGGCCGAGGTGCTGCGGCAGTTCTTCGTGCAGACCCTGCTCAAGCAGCTCGTCGGCCACCTGGGCTCGCCGGACGCGGAGCTGCGCGCCACCCTGCTGGCCAGCCAGATCTTCGGCATGGGCGTGGTCCGCTACGTGGTGCGGTTCGAGCCGTTCGCCTCGGCGGACGTGGAGACCATGGTCAAGGCGATCGCGCCGAACCTCCAGCGCTACCTGACCGGCGACATCAGCTGAGCAGCACGTCCGCGTCGAAGCAGGTGGCGTCGCCGGTGTGGCAGGCGGCGCCCTCCTGGTCCACGACCAGCAGCACGGTGTCGCCGTCGCAGTCCAGCCGCACCTCGTGGACCCGCTGGGTGTGCCCGGACGTCTCGCCCTTCACCCACAGCCGCTGCCTGCTGCGCGAGTAGTACGTGGCGCGGCGGGTGGTGAGCGTGCGGTGCAGGGCCTCGTCGTCCATCCACGCCACCATCAGCACCTCGCCGGTGCCGCGCCGCTGGGCGACGGCGCACACCAGGCCGTCCGCGTTGCGCTTGAGCCTCGCGGCGATGGACGGGTCGAGCGCGCTGGTCACCGCTGTCCTCCGAGGTAGTGGAGCCGGGCCGGGCGGGTGTTGAGCAGCACCACGGCGAACACGTGGACGGCCGAGAGCACGCCGGACAGCACGCGCAGCCACACCGGGCCGTCGTTGAGCACCGCGAGCAGGTGGATCAGGCCGACCAGGGCGAACAGGCAGGCGGCGGTCAGCCGCGCGGGGCGCAGCCCGGCCACCAGCCCCGCCACGGCCAGCAGCTCCAGCACCGCCACGACCACCGGGAAGCGCAGCCACGTCGGGTCGGACTCGACCTGCGCCTGGACCAGGCCCATGAGGACGAACGCCAGCGCGCCCGCCGTGCCGATGAGGGTGGCGACCTTCGCCTCCACGGGTGCGCCGCGCAGCATCACCGCACCTCCACGCCCGCGTCGCGCAGGCCCTTCTTCACCTCGGAGATGCGCAGCGCGCCGAAGTGGAACACGCTCGCCGCGAGCACCGCGTCCGCGCCCTCGGCCACGGCCGGCGGGAAGTGCCCGACCTGCCCGGCGCCGCCGCTCGCGATCAGCGGCACGTCGACGGCCGCGCGCGTCAGCCGGATCAGCTCCAGGTCGAACCCGGCCTTGGTGCCGTCGGCGTCCATCGAGTTCAGCAGGATCTCGCCGACGCCCAGCTCCTGGCCGCGCGCGGCCCACTCGACCGCGTCGATGCCGGTGCCGCGCCGGCCGCCGTGGGTGGTGACCTCGAAGCCCGAGGGCGTCGGCCGCTCCCCCTCCGGCACGCGGCGCGCGTCGACCGACAGCACGATGCACTGCGCGCCGAACCGGCGGGACAGCTCGCCCAGCAGCTCGGGGCGGGCGATGGCGGCGGTGTTCACGCTGACCTTGTCCGCGCCCGAGCGCAGCAGCTTGTCCACGTCCTCGGCGCTGCGCACGCCGCCGCCCACGGTGAGCGGGATGAACACCTGCTCGGCGGTGCGGCGGACCACGTCGAAGGTGGTCTCGCGGTCGCCCGACGACGCCGTCACGTCCAGGAACGTCAGCTCGTCGGCGCCCTCGGCGTCGTACGCGCGCGCCAGCTCGACCGGGTCGCCCGCGTCGACGAGGTTGGTGAAGTTGACGCCCTTCACCACCCGCCCCCGGTCGACGTCCAGGCAGGGGATCACGCGCACCGCTACTGACATGGCCAAAAGCCTACGGGGCGACCCGGCGCGGGCACCGCGAGGCCGGGTCGGCCGGCATTCCGCCGCGGAGTGTGGTTAACTGGTGGAGGTCGCTAGTTTTGTGTCGTGTCATCCACGCTCGCGAAACGCGTTTGAGCGTGGGATTCCTCTCAAGGTCCATACGCCCGGACCGGCCGCAGCGGGTGCATTCGCCCCGCTGGACGCAGTATGAGGAGAAAAATGGCCAACGGCACCGTGAAGTGGTTCAACTCGGAGAAGGGCTTCGGCTTCATCTCCCCCGAGGACGGCGGCGCGGACGTGTTCGTGCACTACTCGGAGATCCAGAGCGGCGGCTACCGCAGCCTGGAGGAGAACCAGCGCGTGAGCTTCGACGTCGGCCAGGGCGCCAAGGGCCCCCAGGCGACGAACGTCACGGTCATCTGACCTGACCCGTGCTCGAAGGCCCCGTCCCGGCATCGCCGGGGCGGGGCCTTTAGCGTTGGCGGGCATGGACCTGGCAGACGGCAAGTACCTGTTGTTGACGACCTACCGCAAGGACGGCACCCCCGTGCCCACCCCCGTGTGGGTGGTCGGGGACGGCGAGGCGGTCTACGCCTGGTCGGCGGCCGAGGCGGGCAAGGTCAAGCGCATCCGCCGCAGCGGCGACGTGGAGGTCGGGCCGTGCGACTTCAAGGGCAACCCCACGGGCCCGCAGGTGCCGGCGCGGGCGCGGCTGCTCGACCTGGCGGGCAGCGACCGGGTGCGGGGGCTGATCGCGGAGAAGTACGGCCTGGTGGGGCGGCTTACGCTGCTGGGCAGCCGCCTGCGGCGAGGTCGGGAGGGCTCGATCGGCATCGAGATCACGACGTCAACCACGGGTTGACGGCCGGAAGAGCGTCAACCTAGAGTTGACGGATGGTCACCTCGCCGGTCCAGCTGACCGACCTCATCGTCGCCGTCGCGGCGGAGCACGTCGACGTGCTGGGCAGGCTGACCGCCGCCGTCGAGCTGAGCGGCGAGCTGGACGAGCTGGGCGACCACCTCATCGGCCACTTCGTGGACGAGGCGCGGCGGGCCGGCGCGAGCTGGACCGACATCGGCGAGAGCATCGGTGTGACCAAGCAGGCCGCGCAGAAGCGGTTCGTGCCCAAGGAGTCGGCGGAGCTGAAGCCGAGCTTCGACCGCTACACCGACCGCGCCCGCCGCGTCATCGTGCTCGCCCGCCACCACGCCCGGTTCAGCGAGCGCATCGGCACCGAGCACCTGCTGCTGGGCCTGCTGGACGAGTCCGGCGGCCTGGCGGCCAAGACCATCGCCGCGCTGGAGGCGGCCGAGGGCACCACGCGGCTGGCGCTGCTCAACGCCCTGGACCCCACCGGCAGGCAGCCGCCCGCGCCGCAGCCGTTCAGCGCCCGCTGCAAGAAGGCGCTGGAGCTGGCCGTGCGCGAGTCGCTGCGGCTCGGCCACCGCTTCGTGGGCACCGAGCACGTGCTGCTGGGCCTGCTCCACCTGGGCGAGGGCGCGGCGGCCGAGGCCCTGGCCGCCACGGGCGTGACCAGGGAGGCCGCCGAGGCCCACGTCGTCGCCGAGATCGACGCCGCGATCAGCCGCGCACGGCGGCCAGCGCCTCCGGGAGCGTGAACGCGCCCGCGTAGAGCGCCTTGCCCACGATCGCGCCCTCCACCCCGTCCCGGTTCAGCGCGGCCAGCGCCACCAGGTCGGCCACGCTCGACACGCCGCCGGAGGCGATGACCGGCGCGTCGGTGCGCGCGCACACCTCGCGCAGCAGGTCGACGTTCGGGCCCTGGAGCGTGCCGTCCTTGCTCACGTCGGTCACCACGTAGCGGGCGCAGCCGTCGCGGTCCAGCCGCTCCAGCACCTCCCACAGGTCGCCGCCGTCGGTGGTCCAGCCGCGCCCGGCCACCCGGTAGCCGCGCTCGCCGATCCGCACGTCCAAGCCCACCGCGACCTTGTCGCCGTGCTCGGCGATGGCCTTCGCGCACCACGCCGGGTCCTCCAGGGCGGCCGTGCCCAGGTTCACCCGCGCGCAGCCGGTGGCCAGCGCGGCGGCCAGCGACTCGTCGTCGCGGATGCCGCCGGACAGCTCGGCCTTCACGTCCAGCTCGCCGATCACGCGGACGAGCAGCTCGCGGTTGCTCCCCCGGCCGAACGCGGCGTCGAGGTCCACCAGGTGCACCCACTCCGCGCCGTCGCGCTGCCAGGCCAGCGCGGCGTCCAGCGGGTCTCCGTAGGAGGTCTCGGTGCCGGCCTCGCCCTGGACGAGCCGGACGGCCTGGCCATCGGCCACGTCAACGGCCGGGAACAGCGTGAAGGTCACGCGAACAGCCTAGTTGAGGGCCTTCAGCCAGTTCTCCAGCAGGTGCGCGCCCGCGTCGCCGGACTTCTCCGGGTGGAACTGGGTCGCCCACAGCGGCCCGTTCTCCACCGCCGCGACGAAGTCGTCACCGCCGTGCGAGGCCCACGTCACCAGCGGCGCCCGGAGCGGGCCGCCCTCCGGCAGCTCCCACTTCCGCACCCCGTAGGAGTGCACGAAGTAGAACCGGGTGTCGGGGTCCAGGCCCGCGAACAGCCGCGTGCCCTCCGGCGCCCGGACCGTGTTCCAGCCCATGTGCGGCACGATCGGGGCCTCCAGCCGCTCGACCGTGCCCGGCCACTCGCCGCAGCCCTCGGACTCCACGCCGTGCTCGATGCCCCGCTCGAACAGGATCTGCATGCCGACGCAGATGCCCAGCACCGGGCGGCCACCGGCCAGGCGCTGCCCGATCAGCCGCCCGCCCCGGACCGAGTTGAGGCCCTCCATGCACGCCGCGTAGGCGCCCACGCCGGGCACGACCAGGCCGTCCGCGTCGAGCGCCGCCCGGTGGTCCGCCGTGACCTCCACGTCGGCCCCGACGCGCTGGAGCGCGCGCTCGGCGGAGCGGAGGTTGCCGGATCCGTAGTCCAAAACGACGACTCGTGCCACGGGTCCAGGCTACTAGGCCAGCGGCGATCCGCCCTGCATGACGGGCACCACGGGCAGCACCGCGTTGATCGGCAGACCGGCGCCGGCCGGGAGGTTGGTCACCCAGGCGTCCGCGCGGCCCTCGTCGACCAGGGCCCTGACCTCGGCCGCGTCCGCGGGCAGGTCCGCGGCGCCGGGCCTGGCGTCGAGCCGCCACCAGCGGACGAGGCCGACCAGCCGGCGGGGCGCGCCGGTGTAGCCGGCCGCCTCGCCGTCGGTCCACACCTCACCGGCCGGGCTCCAGCGCACCAGCAGGGCCGGCGCGCCGGTCAGGCGCACCTGCTCGGCCAGCCCCAGCGCCGCCGAGAACCCGATCTGCCTGGGCGGCAGCAGCACCGTCCCGGAGGCCACCGGCACCAGGGCGGCCGGGCCCGCGACCGCGCGGTGCAGGTTCAGCTGCAGCTCGGCGGTCGGCGCGGGGGTCCAGATGAGGGTTCTCGGCACGCTCACGGGTAGGGATCATGCCGCAGCCGCCGGGCGGTCGAACATCCGACGCGCGGCCGCGGCCACGCCGAGCACGTCGAGGTCGTGCGCCGAGTCGTGGTCCTCGGCGGTGCCGTAGGCGCGCAGCTCGGAGTCCCGCCGCACGCCCAGCGACCGCAGCCGGTGCGGCACGTCGACCAGCGCCTCGGCCGCGAGGTGCGCCGACGTGCCCTCCAGGTAGGGCTCGACCAGCAGCACGTCGGCCCGGCCGGTCCGCGCGACGGCCTCGCGCAGCCCCGCGGCGTCGAACGGGCGGATCCGCGACGCGTACAGCACGGTCACGTCGAACCCCTCGGTGGCGGCCAGGGCGGTGTCGAGCATCGGCCCGACCGCCACCACCACGCCCCGCCCGCCGCGCCGCACCTCGGTGAACCCCTCGACCACCGGGAGCGGCGCGGCGTTCTGCCGCAGGGACAGCCTGATGTAGACCCGGTCGTCGCCGGCCAGCGCGGCCCGGACCACCGGCTCCACCTCGCCCGGGTGGCCGGGCACGTGCACGGTCCAGCCGGGCAGCGTGTCGAACAGCGCCACGTCGCCGGGCGCCTGGTGCGTGCGCCCCCACACCGGGTCGTCGTACGAGCCGCCGATGCTGACCAGCACCGCGCCGACGTCCTGGTGCCCGAAGTCCAGCTTGACCTGCTCGAACGGCCGCTCGACCAGGAACGGCGCGTAGGTGTGCACCACGGGCCGCATCCCGGTCAGCGCCAGGCCCGCGCCGACGCCGACCATGGCCTGCTCGCGGATGCCGACGTTGATCAGCCGCTCCTGGGGCCGGAACGCGTCGCGGGAGATCTCCGCGATCACCACCGCCACGCGCGGGTCGTGCCGCATCACCTCTTCGACGGTGTCCACGAACACCTGCCGCATGGTCGTCATCGCCCCTCCTCCACCTTCGCCACCACGACCAGGGGTCGCCCGGTGTGCTCCTGCGTGAACGCCTCGTACAGCGCGTCGTGGTCCCTGCCGTCCACAGTGGACGACTGCCAGCCCTCGACCTCGAACCGGCGCGCCACGCCGCCCGGCCAGCCGTGCGTGCCGGACTCGTTGTCCACCACGACGGTGGTGAGCCGGTCGAGCCCCAGCCGGCCGGCCAGCGCGATCGCCTCGTGGTTGCTGCCCTCGTCCAGCTCGGCGTCACCGACCAGCACGACGGTGCGCGCGGTGCGCCCCTGGAGGCGCAGGCCGAGCGCGGTGCCGACGGCGATCGGCAGGCCGTGGCCCAGCGACCCGCTGCTGATCTCGGCACCGGGCACCAGCACGCGGTCCGGGTGCTGGCCCAGCGGCGAGTCCCACGCCGTCCAGGTGTCCAAGGTGGACGGTTCCAGGTAGCCCTTGGCGGCCAGCACGGCGTAGTAGGCCATCGGCCCGTGCCCCTTGGACAGCAGGAACCGGTCGCGGTCCGGGTCGTCCACCCGGTCCGGCGAGACGTCCAGCACCCGGTCGTAGAGCACCCACAGCACGTCGAGCGTGGACGCCGCCGCCCACTCGTGCTTCTCATCCCCTGTCATCCGCCGGAACAACGCGGGCAGCTCCGCGTGGGCCGGCTCGTTCCTCACCGTCATGACACCAGCGAACAACCTCGACTTAAGTCGAAGTCAACCCATAAGATGGGCACGTGAGCAAGCTGCCGGACATGTTGACCATCGGCCAGGTGGCCGAGCGCAGCGGCGTGCCGCACACCGCGCTGCGGTTCTACGAGGAACGGGGGCTGATCGCGTCCGAGCGGACCGCGGGCAACCAGCGGCGGTACGCCCGGTCGGTGCTGCGCCGGCTGGCGTTCATCCGCACCGCGCAGCGGGTGGGGCTGTCGCTGGAGGACGTGCAGCAGGCGCTGGCCACGCTGCCGGACGGCCGCACGCCCACCAAGACCGACTGGAGCAGGCTGTCCACCGCCTGGCAGGCCGAGCTGGACGCCCGGATCGACGCGCTCCAGCGGCTGCGCGACCGGCTGACGTCGTGCATCGGGTGCGGCTGCCTGTCGCTGCGCAGCTGCTACCTGCACAACTTCCAGGACGAGCAGGCCGTGAACGGGCCCGGCGCGCCCAAGCTCAAGCCCGCCAGCGAGGGCGGCCTGTAGGAAACCCGCTTGCGACGCGTGCTGCACTGGGGGCGTGCAGGAGAAAGAGATGACCCGCTTGTCGAAGCGGATGTCCAAGGTGCTCCGCCACGACCCGGGGCGGGTGGGCCTGGTGCTCGACGCGGCGGGCTGGGTGGACCTGGACGAGTTCGTGGCGGCGCTCGGCGTGAGCCGGGAGCGCGTGCTGGAGGTCGTGGCGCGCAACGACAAGAAGCGCTACGAGGTGGTCGACGGGCGCATCCGCGCCAGCCAGGGCCACACCGTGGCCGTGGACCTGGGGCTGGCCGCGGCGGAGCCGCCCGCGGTGCTGTACCACGGGACGGTCGCCGCGGCGCTGCCCGACATCCTCCGCGACGGCCTGCTGCCCATGCGGCGGCACGACGTGCACCTGTCCGCGACCGTGGAGACGGCCGTGCGGGTCGGGTCGCGCCGGGGCAGGCCGGTGGTGCTGGAGGTCGACGCGGCGGCCATGCGCGCCGCCGGCCACGAGTTCCGGGTGAGCGCGAACGGCGTGTGGCTGACCTCCGCGGTACCGCCCGCCCACCTGCGCGAACACCCCGCGTGACGCCTCGCGTGACGCCCTGCCGGCGCCCTGCCGGCGTTCCGCGGGCGCCCTACACCAGCCAGAGCACCGCCCCGCCCAGCGCCACCGCGGTCAGCACCATGAGCACCACCGACAGGCCCCGGACGGTCTTCCAGGTGCTGTAGGCACCACCGCCCAGGAAACCCGCCAGCGCGAGCAGGCCGATGACGACCAGCTCCTTCGGCATCTACAGCACGCCCTTGGTCGACGGCACGCCGCCCACGCGCGGGTCCGGCTCCACGGCCGCGCGCAGCGCGCGGGCGATCGCCTTGTACTGGGCCTCGGCGATGTGGTGCGGGTCGCGGCCGTACTCGACGCGCACGTGCAGGGCGATGCCCGCGTGGAACGCCAGCGAGTCGAACACGTGCCGGTTCAGCACGAACGGGTAGTTGCCGCCGATGGTGAAGGTGTTGAACTGCTCCGGCTCGCCCACGTGCACGCAGTACGGCCGGCCCGACACGTCCACCGCCGCGTGCGCCAGCGTCTCGTCCATCGGGATCCAGGCGTCGCCGAAGCGGCGGATGCCCTTCTTGTCGCCCAGCGCCTCGCGCAGCGCCTGCCCGAGCACGATCGCCACGTCCTCCACGGTGTGGTGCGCGTCGATCTCCACGTCGCCGGTCGCCCGGACCACCAGGTCCAGCGACCCGTGCACGCCCAGCGCGGTCAGCATGTGGTCGTAGAACGGCACGCCCGTGGCGATCTCGACCTGACCGGTGCCGTCGAGGTCCACCTCGACGTGCACCGACGACTCCCTGGTGGTCCGCTCCACCTTGCCGACCCGGCTCACCGGCCAACCTCCTTGCTCGCCGCGAGGAACGCGTCGTTCTCGTCCGGGGTGCCGACCGTCACCCGCAGGTGACCGGTGATGCCCACGTCCCGGATGAGCACGCCGTGCTCCAGGTAGGACCGCCACGCGGCACGCGTGTCGGTGAACCAGCCGAACAGCACGAAGTTCGCGTCGCTCGGCACGACCGAGAAGCCCAGCTCGGACAGCTCGGCCACCACCCGGTCCCGCTCGGCGGCGAGCTTCGCCACCGAGCCCAGCGTCTCCGGCGCGTGCCGCAGTGCCGCGCGCGCCGCCGCCTGGGTCAGCGCGGACAGGTGGTAGGGCAGCCTGACCAGCAACAACGCGTCCACCACGGCGGGCGCGGCGGCCAGGTAGCCCAGCCGGCCGCCCGCGAAGGCGAACGCCTTGCTCATGGTCCGGCTCACGATCAGCTTCGCCGGGTGCTCGGCCAGCAGCTCCACCGCGCTCGGGCGCGAGGAGAACTCCGCGTACGCCTCGTCCACCACGACCACGCCCGGCGCGGCCTCGACCAGCACGCGCAGGTCGTCGAGCGGCAGGCTCTGCCCGGTCGGGTTGTTCGGGCTGGTCACGAACAGCACGTCCGGCGAGTGCGCGGCGACGGCCTCGACCGCCCGCCCGACGTCCAGCGAGAAGTCCTCGCGGCGCGGCGCGGGCGCCCACTCGGTGCGCGTGCCCGCCGCGATGATCGGGTGCATCGAGTACGACGGCTCGAAGCCCAGCGCGACCCGGCCCGGCCCGCCGAAGGCCTGGAGCACCTGCTGGAGGATCTCGTTCGACCCGTTGGCGGCCCACAGGTTGGCCGCGGTCAGCCCCACGCCCGTGGCCGACGACAGGTACGCCGCCAGGTCCTCGCGCAGCGCCACCGCGTCGCGGTCCGGGTAGCGGTGCAGCTCGGCCGCGACCGCCGCGACCTCCTTGGCCACGTCCTCGACCAGGCCGGGCGTCGGCGGGTACGGGTTCTCGTTGGTGTTCAGCCGCACGGGCACGTCGAGCTGCGGCGCGCCGTACGGCGTCCGGCCGCGCAGGTCCTCCCGCAGGGGGAGGTCGCCCAGCTCCACCCGCTCTCCGATGGGCCTCATCCGCGGAACCTCGCCGTGACCGCCTGGCCGTGCGCGGGCAGGTCCTCGGCGTTGGCCAGCGCGACGACGTGCGGCGCGACCTCGCGCAGCGCCTCCTCGCTGTAGTCCACGACGTGGATGCCCCGCAGGAACGTCTGCACCGACAGCCCGGACGAGTGCCGCGCGCAGCCGGCGGTGGGCAGCACGTGGTTCGAGCCCGCGCAGTAGTCGCCGAGCGACACCGGCGAGTGCGCGCCCACGAACACCGCGCCCGCCGCGCGCACCCGGGCGGCGACCTCGCGGGCGGAGGCGGTCTGGATCTCCAGGTGCTCGGCCGCGTACACGTCGACCACCCGCAGGCCCTCGTCGACGCCGCTCACCAGCACCGTCCCGGACTGCCTGCCGCGCAGCGCGGTGCGGATGCGCTCGTGGTGCTTGGTCTCCTCGACCTGCCGCTCCAGCTCGGCGTCCACCGCGTCGGCCAGCTCCACCGAGGTGGTCACCAGCACGCTGGCGGCCAGCGTGTCGTGCTCGGCCTGGCTGATCAGGTCGGCGGCCACGTGCACCGGGTCGGCGGTCTCGTCGGCCAGGATCGCGATCTCCGTCGGCCCGGCCTCGGAGTCGATGCCGATCAGGCCGCGCAGCAGCCGCTTGGCCGCGGTCATGTAGATGTTGCCCGGCCCGGTCACCACGTCGACGGGCTCCAGCGCCGCGCCGTCGGTGTCCGTGCCGCCGTGCGCCAGCAGGGCGATGGCCATGGGGCCGCCCGCGCTCCACACCTCGGTCACGCCCAGCAGCTCGGCGGCGGCCAGGATCGTCGGGTGCGGCAGGCCGCCGAACTCCGCCTGCGGCGGCGAGCAGACCACCAGCGACCCGACGCCGGCGATCTGCGCCGGCACCACGTTCATCACCACGGTCGACGGGTAGACGGCCAGGCCGCCGGGCGCGTAGAGGCCGACGCGGCCGACCGGCACCCACCGCTCGGTCACCGTCCCGCCGGGCACGACCTGGGTGGTCGTGTCGACCCGGCGCTGGTCGGCGTGGACCTTGCGGGTGCGGGCGATGGCCTCCTCGAGGGCGGCGCGCACGGCCGGGTCCAGCTCGGCGAGCGCGCGCTCCAGCTCGGCCGCCGGCACGCGGACGGCGGCGGGGCGCACCCGGTCGAACCGCTCGGTGTGGTCCAGCACGGCCTCGACACCGCGTTCCCGCACGTCGTCCACGATCGGCCGCACGTGATGCAGCACCGCGTCCACGTCGACCTCGGCGCGCGGCAGCGCGGCGCGCAGTTCGGCTGCTGACGGGACCCGACCTCGCAGGTCGATGCGGTTGAGCATGCCCCAAGGGTAAGGCGTCGCGAATTCCGTCAACTGTCACCCCGGGACCGATGCGGTGAACCCGACCAACGGGGGCTACCTCGATGCGTGACCGAAGGGCAACGCTGCGTGGGCACGTCTCCGTCGCAACCCTGCCCATGATGGAGGATCCATGTTCACCAAGCGACGCGGCCTCGTCGCCGCAGCGCTGCTGGCGAGCGCGACCCTGGTGCTCCCCCTGCACACCGGGTCCGCGCAGCCGACGACCGCCAAGGCGCCGGACCGGACCGTCTTCGAGGTCACCGCGACCACGCCGGAGGCCCGCACCAGGGTCGCCCGGACCGGGGTCGACGTGCTCGGCCAGGCCGGCGACAAGCTCACCGTGATCGCCGAACCCCGCCAGCACCTGCTGCTGCGCGCCACCGGGCTGCCCCTGACCAGCCTCGGCGACGCGGACGCCCAGCTCGCCGGCCTGGGCGAGGCAGACTTCACCGACCCGACCGGCGAGGTCGGCGCGCGGGACTTCCCGTCCGGCTACACCGGCTACCACAACTTCGCGGAGATGACCGCCGAGCTGAACCAGACCGTGGCCGACCACCCGAACCTGGTCTCGCTGCGCAGCATCGGCAAGTCGTACCAGAACCGCGACCTGTGGGCGATCAAGATCAGCGACAACCCCTCGGTCGACGAGAACGAGCCCGAGGCGCTGTTCACCTGCAACCAGCACGCCCGCGAGCACCTGACCGTGGAGATGTGCCTGCACATCGTCAAGCGGTACACGGACAACTACGCGTCCAACTCGACGATCAAGAACACCGTCGACAACCGGGAGATCTGGGTCATCCCCAGCGTCAACCCGGACGGCGCGGAGTACGACATCGCGACCGGCTCGTTCCGGGCGTGGCGCAAGAACCGGCAGCCGAACTCGACGGCCACCGGCACCGACCCGAACCGCAACTGGGGCCACCAGTGGGGCTGCTGCGGCGGCTCCAGCGGCAGCGGGTCCAGCGACACCTACCGCGGCACCGCGGCGTTCTCCGCGCCGGAGGTCGCCCGCGTCCGCGACTTCACCAACAGCCGCGTGGTCGGCGGTGTGCAGCAGATCAAGTCGCACATCGACTTCCACACGTTCTCCGAGCTGGTGCTGTGGCCGTACGGCTACACCTACAACGACACCGCCGCCGGCCTGGACGCCACCCAGGCCAACGTGTTCCAGACCATGGGCCGGCGGCTGGCCGCGCTGAACGGCTACACGCCGCAGCAGGCCAGCGACCTCTACATCACCGACGGCTCGGTGGACGACTGGATGTGGGCCGCGCACAAGATCTGGAGCTACACGTTCGAGATGTACCCCAGGTCGGCGAGCGGCACCAGCGGCTTCTACCCGCGCGACACGCTCATCGCGGCGCAGACCTCGCGCAACGACACCGCGGTCCAGCTCCTGCTGGACTACACCGACTGCGTCCCGCGCATCACCGGGCGCACCTGCTGACGGCCGCGGGGGCCTGAGGGCGGTGGCGGGCCCGGCGGTGTTCCGCCGGGCCCGCGCCGTGCTCACGGGCGCAGCGAGCCGATCACGTCGAGGGCCCGGTCCAGCTCGGCCGGCTCGACGAAGTAGTGCGGCGACGCCCGCACCACCTCGTCCAGCCCGCGCCTGCTCATGTCCAGCAGCGTGGACGACGCGCCGCTGGTGCTGACCACCACGCCCGCCGCCAGCAGCCGGTCCCGCACCTCCAGCGGCGCGATCCCGGCCACGGTGAAGGTGACGATGCCCGACCGCCGCTCGCCCACGTCGCGCACCGTCACGCCGGGCAGCCCGGCCAGGCCCTCCCGCAGCCGCCGGGCGCGGTCGGCGACCTCGCGCTCGATCACGTCCAGGCCGCGGGCCAGCGCGTACCGGGCCGCGGCGACGAGGCCCAGCCGGTCGGCGACGTTCGACTCCCAGATCTCGTAGACGCGCGCGTCCTCGCGCAGCCGCACCTCGCGCGGACCCACCCACTCGGCGCTGTGCAGGTCCACCAGCCGCGGCCGGAGGCGGTCGGCCGCCGCGCGGCGCACCACCAGCACGCCGGTGCCCCGGGGTCCGCGCAGCCACTTGCGGCCGGTGCCGGAGATCAGGTCCACGCCCAGCTCGTCAGCCCGCACGGGCAGCTGCCCGATCGACTGGCACGCGTCCAGCAGCACCAGCGCGCCCACGCGGTGCGCCGCCTCGACGACCTCGCGCACCGGGTTGACCAGGCCGCTGTTGGTGGGCACGTGCGTCAGCGACACCAGCTTGACCCGCTCGTCCAGCGCCTCCTCCAGCGCCCCGAGGTCGAGCTGGCCGGACGCGTCGGACGGCACCGCGTCGACCTCGTACCCGGCCTCGCGGGCGCGGTGCAGGATCGGGATCGCGGTGCCCGCGTACTCGGCCTCGCTGATCAGCACCCGGTCGCCGGGGCCGAGCGGCACCGCGTCGAACGCGGCCAGCCAGGACCTGGTGGCGCTGTCGGTGAAGGCGATCTCGTCCGGTTCGGCGCCCAGCAGCTCGGCGAGCACGCCGTAGCCCGCGGCCAGGTCGTCGGCCCGCTCCCGCGCGGCGACGTACCCGCCGACCTCCGCCTCCCTCCGCAGGTGCCCGACGACCTCGTCCAGCACCTCCGGCGGTGGCAGCGAGGAACCGGCCGAATCGAGGAAAGCGGTCACGCGAAGTCCCCCGGGTGAGTCGGTGAGGATGGGTCGGCGAGGACGGGTCGGCGAGGACGGGTCAGCGGGGCGTCCACTTCTCCAGGTTCCACCACGGACCCCACGACAGCGCCCCGCGCGTGTAGGGGTCCACGACCTCCTGGTAGCCGTTCCAGTTCTCCCGCACCACGTACGTGTGCTGCACGGAGGCCAGGACGACCATGCCCGGCGCGGCCACGTACGCGCGCTGGAGCTGCTTGTACGCCGCCGCCCGCTGCGCCGGGTCCAGCAGCGACCGCCCGGCGTCCAGGGCCGCGTCCACCTGCGGGTTCGCGTAGCCCCACGGGTTGCCGGTGTGCAGCCGCTGGTGGACGGCGAGGTCGGGGTCGAACGGGCTGCCGCCGCCGTGCAGCAGGGCGTCCGCGCCGAGCCGGGCCGGGATGGCGTCCCAGCCCAGGCCGGCGAGCTGGACGTCCACGCCGACCGCCTTGGCGTCCGCGGCGAACCCGGTGGCCAGGTCGGCGCGGACCACGTCGCCGATCGGGTACATGAGCGTGAACCGGGCGGGCACGCCGTCCCGCGCGCGCACGCCGTCCGCGCCGCGCACCCAGCCCGCCTGGTCGAGCAGCAGCTCCGCCCGCGCCCGGTCGTGGGCGAACTCGGCCGACGTCTCCACGAACTCCGGCAGCGCGGCGGGCACGGGCGTGCTCTCCGGCGCGCCCTTGCCGCCGAGCAGGTTGTCCACCAGGCCCTTGCGGTTGACCGCGTGGTTGAGCGCCATCCGGATCGCGCCGTCGCCGGTCACCGGGCCCGCGGGCAGGGTCACCGCGCGCAGGTCGGCGCTGCGGTGGGTGATGACGCGCATCCCGTTGGCGTTGCCGAAGGCCGCGGCCAGGCGGGGCGGCAGCTCGGTGCCGTCGAACTCGCCGGCCTGCATCCGCTGGGCGCGGGTGTTGTCGTCCGGCACGAACACCACGGTCAGCTTGCGGATCTTCGGCTCGCCGTCGAAGTGGGCGGTGTTGGCCTCCAGCACCATCCGGTCGCCCTTGCGCCACTCGACCAGCTTGTAGGGGCCGGTGCCGACCGGCGGGGCGTCCGCCGGCGGGACGCCGAAGGCCTCGCTGGGCAGGATGCCGAGCACGAGCAGGTGCGGGAACGCCGCCCGGGGCCGCGAGAGGGTGAACCGGACGGTGTCCGCGTCGAGCTGCTCCACGCCCGTGAGCCCGTCGTAGGCGGCGCGCTCGGTCGAGCCGTACGCCGGGTCCAGCAGCGCCCGGTAGGTGGCCACCACGTCCTCGGGGCCGAACGTCGTGCCGTCGGTGAACGCCACGCCCTGCCGCAGCTCGACGGTCCAGCTCAGGCCGTCCGCGGCGGGCGCCGGCGGCTCGGCGGCGAGCTGGGGCCGCACGGAGCCGTCCGCGCGGTGCTCGACGAGGCCGTCGTAGATCTTGGACACGCCCTCGCGGCCGTAGCCGAGCAGCGGGTTCAGCGTGGTCGGCTCGACCGCGTCGGCCAGCACGAGCGCGCTGCCGTCCGGGGTGCCCTCGGCGCTCGGTGTGGTGTCGCCGGTGCACCCCGCGGTGGCGAGGACGACGGCGGCGACGAGCGTGGGCAGGAGGGGGCGCACGGAACCCGACACTACCTAGAGTGGACGCCATGCGCGTCGCCCTGTGCCAGATCAACTCCTCCGCCGACCCGGCGGCCAACCTCGACCTGGTGCGCGCCGGGACCGCGCGAGCCGTCGAGCGGGGCGCGCGGGTGGTGGTGTTCCCCGAGGCCACCATGTGCCGCTTCGGCGTGCCCCTCGGCCCGGTGGCCGAGCCGCTGGACGGGCCGTGGGCCGGCGCGGTGCGCGGGATCGCCGACGAGCACGGCGTGGTCGTCGTGGCGGGCATGTTCACCCCGGCGGCGGACGGCCGGGTCGCCAACACGCTGCTGGTCACCGGCGGCGGCCACCACGTGGGGTACGACAAGATCCACCTGTTCGACGCGTTCGGCTTCGCCGAGTCGCGCACGGTCGCGCCCGGCGCGCAGCCGGTGGTCTTCGCGGTGGACGGCCTCGTGTTCGGCCTGGCCACCTGCTACGACGTGCGGTTCCCCGAGCTGTTCCGGGCCCTGGCCGACCGGGGCGCGACGGCCGTGCTGGTGTGCGCGTCGTGGGGCGCCGGACCGGGCAAGCGGGAGCAGTGGGAGCTGCTGGTGCGCGCCCGCGCGCTGGACTGCACGTCGTGGGTGCTGGCGTGCGGCCAGGCCGAGCCGCCGGCCGGTTCCGGGGGCGCCGACGACGGCGGCGCGCCGACCGGCATCGGGTTCAGCACGGTGGCCTCGCCGCTGGGCGCGGTGGTGGAGCAGCTGGCCGCCGAGCCGGGGGTGCTCGTGGTCGACCTGGACCCGGAGAGCGTCGAGCGGGCGCGCCGCGCGCTGCCCGTGCTGGCCAACCGCCGGCTCTGAAATTCTTTCGCGGGAAGGACGGTCACACGTACGGGTGGCACCCGAATAGCCGCACGACCAGCCCGGGAAGCCCTTGGTTCGCACGTACAACACAGCGAAGGGAACCCGGCCATGATCAATCAGGCCGAAGTCGACCAACTGTACGAGTGCGAGGTCATCGACGAGCACGGAGAGCGGATCGGCGCGGTGAAGCAGGTCTGGCTCGACGACCGCGACGGTCGGCCCGTCTGGGCATCCGTGCACACCGGTCTGTTCGGGCTCAAGGAGACGTTCGTCCCGATCCAGGACGCGACCATGGGCTCGGGCACCATCACGGTGCACGTGGACAAGCAGAAGGTGAAGGACGCGCCCCGCATCGACGTGTCCGACCAGCACATGTCCCAGGAGCAGCAGGACGAGCTGTACGCGTACTACGACCTGATCCCGGGGCGCCGCAGCGGCGAGCACGACCGGCTGCCCGGCGGGCAGGTCCGGTCCGGGGCTCCCAGGACCTCCGGTACCCCCAGGACCTCCGGGACCGAGTCGGTCCAGGGCCAGGGCCAGGGCCAGGCGCGGGACCGGGACGCGATCGGGAGGGCCGGCCGCCGGTCGGGCCCGTCCGACGACGCGGTCACCCGGTACGAGGAGGACGTGCAGGTCGGCACGCGCGACGTCGAGGCCGGTCGGGTGCGGCTGGTCAAGCACACCGTGACCGAGCAGCGGGACGTGACCGTGCCGGTGGAGCACGAGGAGGTCCGGGTGGTGCGCGAGCCCGTCCGGGGCGGCGAGGCCGGCGGGCACGCGTTCGCCGAGGAGGAGGCCGAGGTCACGCTGCGCCGGCAGGAGCCGGTGGTGGAGAAGACGGCCAAGCCCGTGGAGCGGGTCCGGCTGGAGAAGGAGACCAAGGCCGACCAGGAGCACGTGCGCGACCAGGTCCGCAAGGAGCAGGTCGACGTGGAGCGCGACGACCGGCGGGGCAACCTGGGCCGCGACGAGCTGCGCGACGACCCGGGCCACGCCTGACCCGGGTGCGCCCGCACCTCGCGCGGGGGTGCGGGCGCGGTCCGTCAGCGCAGGTCCAGCCCCAGGTCCAGGGCCGGCGCCGAGTGCGTCAGCCCGCCGACGGCGAGGTAGTCCACGCCGGTCTCGGCGTAGGCGCGGGCCACGTCCAGGGTCAGGCCGCCGGACGCCTCCAGGCGCACGCCGCCCGCGCGCCGCACGGCCTCGGCGCAGTCGGCCGGCGTGAAGTTGTCCAGCAGGACCAGCTCCGCGCCCTCGGCCACGGCCTCGTCCAGCTGCTCCAGCGAGTCGACCTCGACCTCGCACGCCAGGTCCGGCGCGTGGGCGCGCACGGCCGCCATCGCCGCCCGCACCGACCCGGCCGCCCGCACGTGGTTGTCCTTGATCAGCACCGCGTCGCCGAGGCCGAGCCGGTGGTTGACGCCGCCGCCGCAGCGCACCGCGTACTTCTCCAGCAGCCGCAGGCCGGGCAGCGTCTTGCGGGAGTCCCGGATCGCGGCCCCGGTGCCCGCGACCGCCTCCACCCACGCGGCGGTCAGCGTGGCGACCCCGGACAGGTGGCACACCAGGTTCAGCGCGGTGCGCTCGGCGGTGAGCAGGCCGCGCGTCGGGCCGCGCAGCACCAGCGCGGGCTCGCCGGGCACGGCCTTGTCGCCGTCGGCCCGCTGTTCGAGCACCTCCACCTCGGTGACCTGCCGGAACACCTCCAGCGCCACCGGGATGCCCGCGAGCACGCCCGCCGCGCGGGGCGTCAGCTCCGCCACCGCGACCGCGTCCGCGGGGACGGTGGCCTCGGTCGTGGCGTCGGGCCCGTACCGCAGGTCCTCCGCCAGCGCCGTGGCGATCACCCGGCGCACGTCGTCCAAATCCAGATTCATGCCACTCCCACCGCCACGACCGGGTCCGCCAGCACGGGCTGACCCGAGGGGTTGAGCCGGACCACCTGGCTGCGCCGGCCCCGCACGTCGTCCCGCGCCGGGAAGTCGGTGCGCACGTGGCAGCCGCGCGACTCCTCGCGCTCGGCCGCCGCCGCGATCAGCGCCCGCGCGGCCACGGTCAGCGCCGCGTCCTCCACCAGTTCCCGCGTGGTCAGCACGCGGTCCGTCGCGGACAGGTCGAGCACCGAGCCGACCACGGCCAGGCCCTCGGCGTCGCGGCCGATCGCCGCGTACCGGGACATGACCCGCTGGAGCGAGTCCCGGTCCGCCACCGGCGCGACCGGCAGCTCCGCGACGCCCGAGCAGCGCGCCAGCAGGCCCATCGCCAGGTCCGCCGCGACCGCCTCGGCCGCCCGCGTGCCGACGACCAGGCCCTCCAGCAGGCTGTTGGAGGCCAGCCGGTTCGCGCCGTGCAGCCCGGTCCGCGCCACCTCGCCCGCCGCGTACAGCCCGGTCACGCCGGTCCGTCCGTCCACATCGGACACCACGCCGCCGCACGCGAAGTGCGCCGCCGGCGCCACCGGGATCGGCTCGCGCGCCGGGTCGACGCCGGCCGCCGCGCAGGCCGCGTGCACGGTCGGGAACCGCTCCGCGAAGCCCGGCACCCCGGTGGCGTCGAGGAACACGTGGTCGTCCACGCCGCCCGCGCCGGCCGCCAGGTGCCGGGTGATCGCCGCCGCGACGACGTCGCGGGGCGCCAGGTCCTCCAGCGGGTGCACGCCGCGCATGACCCGCGCGCCGGTCGCGTCGACCAGCACCGCGCCCTCGCCGCGCACCGCCTCGGTCACCAGCGGGCACCGGCCGCGCGCGCCGCGCCCGGTGTAGAGCACGGTCGGGTGGAACTGCACGAACTCCACGTCCGCCGCCACCGCCCCGGCCCGCAGCGCCAGCGCCAGCCCGTCGCCGGTCGCCACCTCCGGGTTGGAGGTCGCCTGGTAGAGCTGGCCGAGGCCGCCGCTGGCCAGCAGCACCGCGGGCGCGGTCAGCACGCCGGGCGCGCCGTTGCCGTCCAGCACCAGCAGCCCGCACACCTGGCCCAGCGGCGTGCGCACCGCGTCCACCGCGACGTGGTCCTCCAGCACGGGCACCCGCCCGTCGGAGGCCGCGGCCAGCAGGGCGCGCTCGACCTCGGCGCCCGTGGCGTCGCCGCCCGCGTGCACCACGCGGAACGCCGAGTGCCCGCCCTCCCGCGTGCGGGCCAGCCCGCCGCCGGGCGCGGCGTCGAACACCGCGCCCCGCTCGCGCAGCCTGGTCACCGCCGCCGGACCGCCCGCGATGATCGCCCGCACGGCGTCCTCGTCGCACAGGCCCGCGCCCGCGACGAGGGTGTCGCGCACGTGCGCGTCCACCGAGTCGCCCTCGTCGTGCTCGCCGGGCAGCACCACCGCCACGCCGCCCTGCGCCCACCGGGTGTTGCCGTCCTCGCCGGACGCCTTGGTGACCACCAGGACCCGCAACCCCAGCTCACGCGCGCGCAGCGCCGCCGTCAGACCTGCCACGCCGGTGCCGACCACGACCAGGTCGGCGCGGGCCTCCCACAGGACGTCGGTCATTCCCCGCCGCCGGGCTGCCCGATCTCGATCATGCGCTGGACCGCGCCCTTGGCGCGCCTGGCCGTCTCGGGGTCCACGTGCACCTCGTCCCGGTTCTCCCGCAGCGAGCGCAGCAGGGCCGCGGGCGTGATCATCTTCATGTACCGGCACGACGCCCGGTCGTTCACCGCGCGGAAGTCGATCTCCGGCGCGGCGCGGCGGAGCTGGTGCAGCATCCCGACCTCGGTCGCCACGAGCACCGACTTGGCGCTCGTGCGCCGGGCGGCGGTGATCATGTCGCCGGTCGAGAGGATCTTCACCTTGTCCGCGGGCACCGTGCCCTCGCCCGCGAGGTACAGGGCGGAGGTCGCGCAGCCGCACTCGGGGTGGATGAACAGGTCCGCGTCGGGGTTCGCCGCCGCCCGCTCCGCCAGCTCGGGGCCGTTGATGCCGGCGTGCACGTGGCACTCGCCCGCCCAGATGTGCAGGTTGTCCCGCCCGGTCTCGCGCTTGACGTGCGCGCCGAGGAACTGGTCCGGCAGGAACAGCACCTCCCGGTCGGCGGGGATGGACGCCACCACGTCCACCGCGTTCGACGAGGTGCAGCAGATGTCGGTCTCCGCCTTCACCTCCGCGGTGGTGTTCACGTAGGAGACCACCACGGCGCCCGGGTGCTCGGCCTTCCAGGCGCGCAACTGCTCGCCCGTGATCGAGTCGGCCAGCGAGCAGCCCGCGCGCTCGTCCGGGATCAGCACCGTCTTGTGCGGGGCCAGGATCTTGGCGGTCTCCGCCATGAAGTGCACGCCGCAGAACACGATGGTGGACGCGTCGCTCGCGGCCGCGATGCGGCTGAGCGCCAGCGAGTCACCGGTGTGGTGCGCGATGTCCTGGATCTCGGGCAGCTGGTAGTTGTGCGCGAGGATGACCGCGTCCCGCTTGCGCGCCAGCTCCAGCACCTCGTCCCGCCAGTCGGCGTCCGGCGCGACCCCGTCGTAGGCGCCGTCCGAGGCTCGCTCCACGTAGGCGGTAGCGACCATGCTTCCTCCTTGAGCCAGTTTTCGCCTATCGGTCGAAAACAGGGTCGATAGTATCACCGGGTGGGTCTCGCGGGACATGAGGTGTTGGCCGCAGTGCTCCAGGTGAGAGCCGGGTCACTCCAGGTCATGCTGTGGCAGCGCGGAAAGGAGCCGCACGCTCACCGGTGGTCGCTGCCGGGTGGCGGGCTCGGCGACGACGAGGACGTGGAGACCTCCATCCGCCGCCAACTGGCGGAGAAGGTCGACGTGAGGCAGCTCTCCCACGTGGAGCAGCTCGCCGTGTTCAGCAACCCGGCCCGCGTGCCGGGCGCGCGCGTGATCGCCACCGCGTTCCTCGGCCTGGTGCCCTCCGACATCGACCCCGTGGTGCCCTCGGACACGTGCTGGCACCCGGTCGACTCCCTGCCGCCCACGGCGTTCGACCACGAGGCCATCTGCGCCCGCGCCCGCAACCGCCTGGCCGCCAAGCTCTCCTACACCAATCTCGGCTTCGCCCTGGCGCCACCGGCGTTCACCATCTCCGCGCTGCGCTCGCTGTACTCGGCGGCCCTGGGCTACAAGGTCTCCGCGACGAACCTGCAGCGCGTGCTGTCCCGCCGGGGCCTGCTCGAACCGACCGGGGCCACCGCACCGCCCGGCCCCGCCGGCGGCCGCCCCGCGGCGCTGTTCCGCTTCGTGTCCGGCGAGATGCGGGTGACCGACCCGTTCGCCGTGCTGCGGCCACCTTCCACCCGTAGCTTGGGACCGTGACCACGACGCTCCCCCTGTTCCCGCTGGGCACCGTGCTGCTGCCCGGGGCGTCCCTGCCGCTGCACGTGTTCGAGCCGAGGTACCGGCAGCTCACCGTCGACCTGGTGAGCGGCGCGGTGCCGGAGCGCACCTTCGGGGTGGTGTCGATCAGGCAGGGGTGGGAGGTCGGCGAGGGGAACGCGGAGGCGCTGCACCCGGTGGGCTGCACCGCCGTGCTCCAGGAGGCCGAGCGGCTGCCCGACGGCCGGTTCGACCTGACCACCAGGGGCGGCAGGCGGTTCCGGCTGCTCGAGGTGGACGAGGACAGCGCGCCGTACCTGGTCGGCTCGGTCGAGTGGCTGCCGGACTCGCCGCACCCGCCCGAGGTCGAACCGCTGCTGCCGCTGCTCGCCGAGAGCGCGCGGGCCGCCCACGGCCGCTACCGCGAGGCCACGAGCACCGCCCTGCGCCAGCCCACCGCGGACACCGCCGTCGAGGACCTGGCCTACGCCCTGGCGGGCGAGTGCCTGCTCACCCTCGAGGACCGCCTGGCGCTGCTGGAGGAGACGTCCGCGGCCCGCAGGCTGCGCCTGGTCCGCAAGGTCCTGCACCGCGAGGCGGGCATCGTCTCCGCCCTGCACGCCGTGCCCGCGCCGCTGTCCGAGCTGGGGCACCTCCCGCACCGCAACTGAGCCGGTAAGCTCCCAGCCCGCACTCGGAACCAGGTTGGGGACGCGGATGAACACCTTGCGGGCGCTGATCGACACCGGCGTCCCCCTCGTCGCGGTCAGCTTCGACGACCAGGACGTCGAGCGCGCCGCCGAGGAGGCCAGGGCCGCGCGGGTGGACGTGGCCGAGATCCGCGTGGACCGCTTCGCGGACACCGGGACCGCGCACGTCCTGCGCCAGGTCGAGGCGTTCAAGGGCCTGCCCACCCTGGCCACCGCCCGGTCGCGGGCCGAGGGCGGCTTCTGGCGGGGCACCGAGGAAGAGCGCCTGGACCTCTTCCGCGCCGTCACGCCCCACGTCGACGCGGTGGACGTCGAGCTGTCGTCGCGCGCGATCCTGGACGAGGTCGTCGCCACCGCCCGCGAGCACGACGTGCTGGCGGTGGTCTCCTTCCACGACTTCGACCGGACCCCGTCCCTCGACGACCTGCGGACCACGGTGCGGGACGCCAGGGCGGCGGGCGCGGACGTCGTCAAGATCTCCACGATGGCCCGCTCGCGGGACGACCTCAAGCGCCTGGCCACCGTGCTGCTGGAGGGCGACGACCTGATCGTCATCGGCATGGGCGAGGTCGGCACGGCGTCCCGGATCTTCTTCCCCGCCCTGGGCTCCAAGATCACCTACACGTTCCTGGGCGCGGCGCCCACGTCCGGCCAGCTCGACCACGCCGAGACGTCCCGCCTGATGCGCCTCTTCCACCCGGACTACGGCCGGCACGAGGGCTGACTTCCGCCCTCCCCGCTCTCGCTCGCCGGCCTCCACCCGCCCTCGCGCCCCGTACCCCACTCGGGTGACTTCGCCGCTCGGTTGTTGAACAATCCTCCCGGCCCCCTATTCGATTGTTCAACAATCCCCTACCGTGTGTCCCACGACACCACCGACCGTCGCGAGGTGACCACCATGAGCACCCGGGCCACGCACACCACCAGCCCGTTAGCCTGGTTCCACACCCTGGGCAGCAAGGGGAAGCGCGCGTTCGCGGGCGCGTTCGGCGGCTACGGCCTCGACGCCTACGACTTCCAGGTCCTGCCCCTGAGCCTGTTCGCCATCACCGCCTACTTCGGCATCAGCCAGGCCCAGGCGGGCCTGCTCAACACCGTCACCCTGGTCGTCTCCGCGCTGGGCGGCGCCATCGCGGGCGTCCTGGCCGACCGCATCGGCCGGGTCCGCACCCTGATGATCACCGTCGTCACCTACGCCGTGTTCACCGTGGCCTGCGGCTTCGCCACTAGCTACGAGATGCTGATGGTCTTCCGCGCCCTCCAGGGCCTCGGCTTCGGCGGCGAGTGGGCGGCGGGCGCGATCCTCGTCGCCGAGTACTGCAAGCCGCAGTACCGGGGGCGCACGGTCGCGTTCATCCAGAGCTCGTGGGCGGTCGGGTGGGGCCTGAGCGTCGTCGTCTACACGGCGGTGTTCAGCTTCCTGCCGCCGGACGCGGCCTGGCGGGTGCTGTTCTGGACCGGCGCGATCCCGGCCGTGCTCATCTTCTACGTCCGCCGCCACGTCGAGGACGCGCCGGCCGTCACCGAGAAGCGCGCGTCCAGCAGCCGCAAGGGCAGCTTCCGGGCCATCTTCCGGGGCCCGCTCGGGCGCACCACCCTGTTCGCCGCGCTCCTCGCCACCGGCGTCCAGGGCGGCTACTACACCCTGGCGAGCTGGGTGCCGACGTTCCTCAAGACCGAGCGCGGCCTCAGCGTGGTCAACACCGGCGGCTACCTGGCGCTGCTGATCAGCGGCGCGTTCGCCGGCTACGTCACCGGCGGCTACCTGACCGACCGGCTGGGCCGCAAGCGCACCTTCACCCTCTTCGCCGCGCTCAGCGCCGTGCTGATCGTGCTGTTCACCCAGATCCCCGAGGGCGCCAACGGCGTCCTGCTGCTGGTCACGTTCCCGCTGGGCTTCACCACGTCGGCCATCTTCAGCGGCTTCGGCTCGTTCCTCGCCGAGCTGTACCCGACCGACCTGCGCGGCACCGGCCAGGGCTTCACCTACAACTTCGGCCGTGCCGTGGGAGCGCTCTTCCCCACCTCCGTGGGCTTCCTCGCCGCCGGCATGGGCGTCGGCGGCGGCATGGTCTTCGGCGCGGTGGCCTACGGCATCGCCGTCCTGGCCCTGCTGGGCCTCCCCGAGACGAAAGGCGTCGAACTCCGATGACGAGCACCCCCGCCGACCTCCGCGCGACGCACACCGGCCCGACCACGGGCCTCGCCGACGGCTTCGCGCAGGCGAACCTGATCGCCGTCCCCCGCGACTGGGCCTACGACGTGCTGCTGTTCGCCCAGCGCAACCCCAAGCCGTGCCCGGTGCTGGACGTCACCGACGAGGGCGGCACGACGACGACCCTCGCGGCGGGCGCCGACCTCCGGCGCGACATCCCGCGCTACCGCGTCTGGGAGCACGGCGAACTCGTCGCCGAGCCGACCGACGCCACCGCGCACTGGCGCGAGGACCTGGTCGCGTTCCTCATCGGGTGCAGCTTCAGCTTCGAGACCGCCCTGAAGCAGGCGAACGTCCCGCTCCGCCACGTGGAGCAGGGCCGCAACGTCCCCATGTACGTCACCGACGTCCAGTGCCGCCCGGCGGGCCGCCTGCACGGGCCCGTGGTCGTGTCGATGCGCTACGTCCCCGAGGAGCTGGTCGACACCGCGACCGCGGTCACCGCCCGGATGCCCGCCGTCCACGGCGCGCCGGTCCACGTCGGCGACCCGGCCGCCCTGGGCATCCGCGACCTGGCCGCACCGGACTTCGGCGACGCCGCCGAGCCCCACCCCGGTGACGTGCCGGTGTTCTGGGCGTGCGGCGTGACGCCGCAGGCGGCGGTGATGGCGTCGAAACCGCCGTTCGCCATCACGCACGCGCCGGGGTACATGTTCGTCACCGACGTGCCCGACACGGCGTACGTGCTCTAGCCGAGCCGGCGACCCAGGTCGTCCAACCCGTTCCACGCGGCCAGGCAGCCGTACGCCAGGGCCGTGCCCAAGGGCCACGCCAGCAAGCCCCACCACGTCTCCAGCACCGGGGCCAGGGCGATCAGGTCACCCACCGCGGGCGCGGACTCCAGGGCGTACCGGCTGCCCGCCGTGCCGAGGCCGGTCCGCTGGGCCAGGTAGGCGGCGACCACCGAACCCAGGGTCGCCGCCACCATCACGACGGGTCCGCGCCGCTCCCGCAGCATCCACACGGCGATCCCGGTCAGCAGCCCGGCGCCGAGCCCCATCAGCACGAACAGCATCAGCCCGTCGAGCCGGTGGTAGCTCTCGCCGGTCACCGGGATCAGCGAGGCGTCCGCCTGGACCACCACGTTCTGCGGCGGCGCCAGCAGGGCCCACAGCCACCCCACGGGCAGGCCGACCAGGGAGATCGCGGAGAGCACGGAGAAGCCGGGCAGCAGGTCGCGCTTCACCACGACCCGGGGCCGCTGCACCACGTAGTAGTACTCGTACGCGGGCGTGGGCGGCACCCGGACCGGCACAGCCCGCTCGCCCACCGGTTCCTCAGCCACCCGCAAACCTCCCGCCACGATCCGACGCAGGCAGGTTACCGCGCGCCCCGAACCACCCCGAACGCACAACGCACAGGCTCCGAACGCATGACACGCGGGTGCCGAACGCATGACTCGCGGGCCCGGAACGCATGACACGCGCGACCGGAACGTACGACTCGCCGGTCCTGGACGTACGACTCGCGCGTCCCGAACGTACGACTCGCGGTGCCGGAGTGGAGGACTCGCGGTGCCGGAGTGGAGGACACGCGCGGGGGTGCGCGTGTCGTCCGGTCCGGTGTTGCGTGTCGTCCGGTTGGGCACTGCGAGGTGCGCGGTGGGTCAAGAAGGGGTGGAGGCGGTTTCGCCGTGGCGGCTGCACGAGGCGGTCCAGCCGGTGGGCGTCACCTGCACCACCATGCGCCGGGCGCACTCCGCGCAGAACCGCGGCGGGTCGAT
This sequence comes from Actinosynnema sp. NPDC059797, assembly GCF_042732085.1. NCBI lineage: Bacteria > Bacillati > Actinomycetota > Actinomycetes > Pseudonocardiales > Pseudonocardiaceae > Actinosynnema > Actinosynnema sp. NPDC059797. The sequence continues at coordinate 19,971 of NZ_JBHWIE010000011.1, read as the reverse complement.
GACGCCCAGGCGCGACGCGCAGGCCCCGTGGTCGCCCTCGCCCGCCGGCTTGCCGCAGTAGCCGCAGTAGGTCACAGCGTCTTGCTCAATTCCTTGATCGGCATGGACAGCTCGCTCAGCATGTCCAGGTCGGCCTGGGCGGGCCGGCCCAGGTTGGTCAGGTAGTTGCCGACGATGATGGCGTTGATCCCGCCCAGCATCCCCTGCTTCGCGCCCAGGTCGCCGAAGGTCAGCTCCCGGCCGCCCGCGAACCGCAGGATCGTGCGCGGCAGCGCCAGGCGGAACGCGCCGACCGTGCGCAGCGCTTCGGGGCCCTCGACCACCGGGTAGTTCTCGTACGGCGTGCCGGGGTTCGGGATCAGGAAGTTCAGCGGCACCTCGTCCGGGTCGAGCGACGCGAGCTGGGCCGCGAACTCGGCCCGCTGCTCCAGCGTCTCGCCCATGCCGATGATCCCGCCGCAGCAGACCTCCATGCCGGCCTCGCCCACCATCCGCAGCGTGTCCCACCGCTCCTCCCAGGAGTGGGTGGTCACCACGGACGGGAAGTGCGACCGCGCGGTCTCCAGGTTGTGGTTGTAGCGGTGGACGCCCATCTCCACCAGCTCGTCCACCTGCTCCTGGGTGAGCATCCCCAGCGAGCACGCGATCTGGATGTCGTTGCCGTCCTCGCGGATGGCCTTGATGCCGTCGCGCACCTGCGACAGCAGCCGCTTGTCCGGGCCGCGCACCGCAGCCACGATGCAGAACTCCGTCGCGCCGGTCTCCGCGGTCTGCCGGGCCGCGCGCACGAGCCCCGGGATGTCCAGCCACGCCGACCGGACCGGCGAGGGGAACTGGCCGGACTGGGAGCAGAAGTGGCAGTCCTCGGGGCAGCCGCCGGTCTTGAGCGACACGATGCCCTCGACCTCGACCTCCGGGCCGCACCAGCGCACGCGCACCTCGTGCGCCAGCTCCAGCAGCTCGGGGATCCGCTCGTCGGGCAGGCGGAGGACCTGGAGCACCTGCTCCTCGGACAGGCCGACGCCACGCTCCAGCACCTGCTCGCGCGCGGTGCTCAGCACATCGACCTGCTCAGGGGCTGCGGTCACGTCATCTCCTCAGACGAACGACGGCGGTGGTCCGCCGGTCAGTGTGCCGCATGGGGACCGGACGGCCCAGCGATGTGCGTCACTCCGGGGCGAAGTCTCAACACGGGTGCGGAGCTGCGAACTTCTCCGGGTCGAAGGTGCCGCCGAACCAGGGCGACAGCCCTTCCCGGGCGACCGCCAGGAACTCGTCGCGCCCCAGCAGCCCGGCCCCGTCCGGCAGCGCGCCGAGCAGCGGCGCGCCGGCCGCCTCGGGCAGGTCCACCAGGTTGGTGCGGCACGCCAGGTCGGGTTCGCCGGGCCACCGCCCGACCACCACGCCCACGGACTCCAGCCCGCGCCGCAGCAGCGCCTCGGCCGTCAGCGCGGTCGTGTTCAGCGTGCCCAGCCCGGCGTGCGCCACCACCAGCACCGGCGCGTTCAGCGCCCAGGCCGCGTCGGCGATCGTCGTGCCGGCGTCGTCGAACCGCACCAGCAGGCCGCCGGCGCCCTCGACCAGCACCAGGTCGTGGGACGAGGCCAGCTCCACCGCCGCCGCGGCCACGTCCTGCGGGCGCACGGTCGGCATCCCGGCCCGGCGCGCGGCCGTGGCGGGGGCCAGCGGCTCGGGGTACCGGCGCAGCTCGCGCGTCGTCACCGGGCCCGCGAGCCGGACCACCTCGGCGAGGTCGCCGGGCGCGCCGTCGGGGATGCCCGTCTGGGCGGGCTTGAGCACGGCCACGCGCCGGCCGTCGGCCGCGGCCAGCGCGGCCACGGCGGCGACCACCACAGTTTTACCGACTTCGGTGCCTGTGCCCGTGATGACGAGGACGCTCACGACCGTTCAGCCTAGGACTGCACGGAGCGTTGCCGGCGACCGCGTTCTACAGTCACCGGCATGGGTGAGATCGTCCTCTACGGCGCGAACTGGTGCGGCGACTGCCGCCGGGCTAAGGCATGGCTGCGGGAGCACGAAGTCCCGTTCACCGAGGTGGACGTCGAGCACGACGACGACGCCCGGGACCGGGCCGTCGAGATCGCCGGCGGCCGGAAGAACATCCCGGTCGTCGTCCTGCCGGACGGCCGGGTCCTGGTCGAGCCGACCGACGCCGAGCTGACCGACGCGATCGCGCCGGGGGCCTGAGGTGGGCGACGCGAAGCGCGAGCGCCGGGCGAACGCCGCGGCCCAGGCCGCCGCGGCGCAGAAGAACTGGTTCAACCGCCAGTCGGGCCTGGCCCAGACGGGCATCGTCCTCGGCGGCGTCGCGGCGGTCGTCGTCGGCCACTTCTTCCTCTGGGGCGAGCTGATCCCCGCCATCGGCGAGCTGGTCGGCCGCGTGCCGGTCGTCTCGACGGTCACGGGCTGGCTGTTCGTCGGCGGCGCGTTCATGGCCTGGGGCGTCCTGGCGATCAACGAGAAGACCGCCCGCCCCGCCACCGTCAAGCGCCTCAAGGTCATCGCCTGGTCGTGGGCGGTGGTCGCCCTGATGTGCGCGCCCGTCGGCCTCGCCGACGAGGTCGTGCTGCCGACCGACTACTGGGCGGGCGTGTTCGCGGGCGCGTACGGCCTGTTCCTCATCCCCGTCGCCGTCCTCGTGGCCTTCCTGCTCTGGTGGCTCGTGGTCAACAAGCTGTTCGGCCACGAGGAGGAGCCGACCGAGGCGCAGATCGGCTGGATCTGCGTGGCCTACGCGACCCTGCTGCTCGTCTGGGGCTCAACCCTGCTGCGCACGTGACGCGGCGGCGGCCGCGACCACGGCCGCGCCGATCGCCGCCACGTCCTCGTCGGTGCTGACGAACGGCGGCATCGTGTAGATCAGGTCCCGGAAGGGCCGCAGCCACACGCCGCGCTCCACCGCCGCGGCCGTGGCGGCGGCCATGTCGACGGGGTGGTCGAGCTGCACCACCCCGATCGCGCCCAGCACCCGCACGTCCCGCACCCCCGGCGCGCCGGCCGCGGGCGCCAGCCCGCCGCGCAGCCCGGCCGAGACCCGCGCGACCTCCGCCCGCCAGTCCTGCCCCAGCAGCAGGTCGACCGACGCCAGCGCCACCGCCGAGGCCAGCGGGTTGCCCATGAACGTGGGCCCGTGCGCCAGCACCGGCACCTCGCCCCGCGAGATCCCGTCGGCCACCCGCTCCGTGCACAGCGTGGCCGCCATCGACAGGTAGCCGCCGGTCAGCGCCTTGCCGACGCACATCACGTCCGGGCTGACCCCGGCGTGGTCGGCGGCGAACAGCTCCCCGGTGCGGCCGAACCCGGTGGCGATCTCGTCGAAGATCAGCAGCACGTCGTGCGCCAGCGTCAGCTCGCGCAGCACGTGCAGGTACCGGGGGTCGTGGAACCGCATGCCCCCGGCGCCCTGCACCACGGGCTCCACGATGACCGCGGCCAGCTCGTCCGCGTGCCGCTCGACCAGGTCGGCCAGCTCCTGCACGTAGGAGGTCTCCAGCTCCGCCGGCGGGGCCGACGCGAACACCTGGTCCGGCAGCACGCCGCGCCACAGCGCGTGCATCCCGCCCTCGGGGTCGCACACGGACATGGGCTGGAAGGTGTCGCCGTGGTAGCCGCCGCGCCACGTCAGCAGCCGCCGCTTCTCCGGCCGGCCCCGCGAGCGCTGGTACTGGAGCGCCATCTTGACCGCGACCTCGACCGACACCGAGCCGGAGTCGCACAGGAACACGTGCCGCAGCGGCTCGGGCGTGATCTCGACCAGCCGCGCGCACAGCGCCACCGCGGGTTCGTGCGTGAGGCCGCCGAACATCACGTGGCTCATCCGGCCGAGCTGGTCGCGCACCGCCGCGTCGAGCACCGGGTGCCGGTACCCGTGGATCGCGGCCCACCACGACGACATGCCGTCGACCAGCTCGCGCCCGTCGTCGAGCCGCAGCCGGACGCCCGAGGCCGAGGACACCACCAACGGCTCCAGGGCGCCCGGCATCGGCCCGTACGGGTGCCAGACGTGTTCCCGGTCCAGCTTCAGCAGCTCATCGCGCTCCACGGGGGCTGAGGTTAACCGGCAGCGACACGAGCCCGCGGATCAGCGTCCCCGGTCGCCACGGCAGCCCGTCCAGGTCGTCCGCTGGCTCCACGTCGAAGCGGTCCAGCAGCGCCCCGACCGCGATCTCGCCCTCCAGCCGGGCCAGCGGCGCGCCCAGGCAGAAGTGGATCCCGTGCCCGAACGCCAGGTGCCCGCCCGTGGGCCGGGTGATGTCGAACCGGTCGGCGTCGGGGAACTTCGAGCTGTCCCGGTTGCCGGACAGCAGCGACACCAGCACCAGGGCGTCCTTGGGGATCACCACGTCGCCCAGCTCGACGTCCTCCAGGGCGTAGCGGAACGTGGCCTGGTTGACCGGGCTCTCGTAGCGCAGGAACTCCTCCACCGCGCCCGGCAGCAGCGACCGGTCGGCGCGCAGCTTCGCGAGCTGGTCCGGGTGCCGCAGCAGGTGGTAGACGCCGTTGGCGATCAGGTTGACCGTCGTCTCGTGGCCGGCGACCAGCAGCAGGAACGCCATGGCGATCAGCTCGCCCTGGTCGAGCCGGTCGCCGTCCTCGTCGGCGTGCACCAGCGCCGAGAAGAAGTCGTCGCCCGGGTTGGCGCGCTTGTGCTCCACCAGCCCGAACAGGTAGGTGGCCATCGCCTTGCCCGCCGCCTCGATCTCCGAGACCTCCGCGCTGCCGCCGACCAGCACGTTGGACCAGGCGCGGAAGTCGTCGCGCTCCTCCATCGGCACGTCGAGCATCTCGCAGATCACGGTGATGGGCAGCGGGAACGCCAGCGCGTCCACCAGGTCGACCGGCCCGACGGCCCCGGCCGCGTCGTCGAGCAGCCGGTCGGTGATCTCCTGCACGCGCGGCCGCAGCTGCTCGACGCGCCGGGCGGTGAACGCCTTGGTGACGAGCTTGCGCAGCCGCGTGTGGTCCGGCGGGTCCATGTTCAGCATGTGCCGGGTCAGCGACTCCTCGAACGCCCCCGTGTCCTCCGGGCGCGTCTGGGCGAGTTCCATCACCCGCTGGAAGCCCTCGTAGTGCTTGCTGAAGCGCGGGTCGGCGAGCGCGGCCCGCGCCTCGTCGTACCGGGTGACCAACCACGCCCTGGTGCCGCGGGGCAGCACCACCTCGGTCGCGGCCCGTTCCTCGCGCAGCCGCGCGTGGTAGGCGTGCGGGTCGGCGAAGTACTCCTCGCCGAGGACGTCCAGGCCCTGGAACTTCTCCCCCATGGAGAACCCCTTCATTCGAGTTAACCCTGTTAACCCAACGATCCGGGTACCGATCTTGTCCCCGTGGAGGGCAGGTATCACCCGATCAGCCCAAGCACCCCGGTCCCAGCAATGCCTTCAAATCGCCCATCAGGGAAGGAGTCGGGCTCACCCGGAGCGCGTCGTCCAGCTTCAGCAGCGTGTTGCGGCTGCTGTTGATGATCAGGTTCAGGTGGACCTCGGTGGTGCCGGGGTGCGCCCGCAGGACCTCCTTGAGCGACGTCACCAGCTTCGGGTCGCACCGCGACGCGGACACCTTCAGCTTCAGCGCCTGGGAACCCAGCTCCGACAGGTCCGGCACGACCAGGTCGTTGGCGATCAGCGAGATCCGGTCCTCCCGCTTCGCCACCCGCGCCTTGACCAGCACGATCGCGTCCTCCGCGACCGACATGCCGTGCACCACGTAGCTCTTGGGGAAGAACAGCACCTCGATGCCACCGGCCAGGTCCTCCAGCTGCGCCGAGGCCCACGGCTCGCCGTTCTTGTTCACCCGCCTGGTCACCGAGGCGAGGATGCCGCCCAGGGTGACCTGCGTGCCGTCCGGCACGTCGCCTTCCAGGATCCGCGCGATCGAGGCGTCCGAATAGGACTCCAGCACCTGCTCCACGCCGTTGAGCGGGTGGCCGGACACGTACAGGCCCAGCATCTCCCGCTCCAGGGTCAGCTGGTGCTTGGACTCCCAGTGCTCGTCGGGGATCTTGACGTCGAACACGCCGCCGACGCCGTCGTCGCCGCCACCGTCGCCGAACAGGTCGAACTGGCCGCGCGCCTCCTCCTTCTTCGTCAGCATGATCGCGTCGACCGCCTCGACGTGGACCATGTGCAGGCCCTTGCGCGGGTGGCCGAGCGAGTCGAAGGCGCCCGCCTTGATCAGCGATTCCACGACCTTCTTGTTGCAGACCGTGGCGTCGACCTTGCGCAGGAAGTCGGAGAAGTCGGTGAACCGGCCCTTCTCCTTGCGGGCCTTGATGATCGCGTCGACCACGTTCGCGCCGACGTTGCGGATCGCGCCCAGGCCGAACCGGATGTCGTCGCCGACCGCGACGAACTCGCGCTCGGACTCGTTGACGTCCGGCGGCAGCACCGTGATGCCCATGCGCCGGCACTCGGCGAGGTAGATCGCCGACTTGTCCTTGTTGTCCGAGTTCGTGGTGAGCAGGGCGGCCATGTACTCGCCCGGGTAGTTCGCCTTGAGGTACGCGGTCCAGTACGCGATCAGGCCGTACGCGGCGGAGTGCGCCTTGTTGAACGCGTAGTCCGCGAACGGGACCAGGATGTCCCACAGGGTCTTGATGGCCTCCGGCGAGTAGCCGTTGTCCAGCATGCCCTTCTCGAAGCCGGCGAACTCCTTGTCCAGGATCTCCTTCTTCTTCTTGCCCATCGCGCGGCGCAGCAGGTCCGCTTGGGCCAGCGTGTAGCCCGCGACCTTCCGCGCGATGGCCATGACCTGCTCCTGGTACACGATCAGGCCGTAGGTCGTGTCCAGGATGTCGGCCAGGGGCTCTTCCAGCTCCGGGTGGATCGGCACGATCTCCTGCTGCTTGTTCTTGCGCAGCGCGTAGTTCGTGTGCGAGTTCGCGCCCATCGGGCCCGGCCGGTACAGGGCGATGACGGCGGAGACGTCCTCGAAGTTGTCCGGGCGCATCAGCCGCAGCAGGTCGCGCAGCGCCCCGCCGTCGAGCTGGAACACGCCCAGCGTGTCGCCGCGGCCGAGCAGCTCGTAGGCCTTCCGGTCGTCCAGCGGGACCTGCGTGATGTCGACGTCGCCCTTGCCGTTGAGCGCGATGTTCTTCAGGGCGTCGTCGATGGTGGTCAGGTTGCTCAGGCCCAGGAAGTCCATCTTCAGCAAGCCGAGCGTCTCGCAGGTCGGGTAGTCGAACTGCGTGATGATCGAACCGTCCTGGGGCCGCATCCACACCGGGATGTGGTCCGTCAGCGGCTCCGCGGACATGATCACCGCGCAGGCGTGCACGCCCGCGTTGCGGATCAGGCCCTCCAGGCCGCGGCCGGTGTCGATGATCTCCTTGACCTGCGGGTCCGTCTCGTAGAGCGAGCGGACCTCGGATGCCTCCGCGTACCGCTTGTGCTGCGGGTCGAAGATGCCCGACAGCGGGATGTCCTTGCCCATCACGGCGGGCGGCATGGCCTTGGAGATGCGGTCGGCCACCGCGTAGCCCGGCTGGCCGTACAGCACGCGGGCGGAGTCCTTGATCGCCGCCTTCGCCTTGATGGTGCCGAACGTGATCACCTGGGCGACCTTGTCGGTGCCCCACTTCTCGGTGACGTACCGGATCACGTCGCCGCGCCGGCGCTCGTCGAAGTCGATGTCGATGTCGGGCGGGCTGACGCGGTCCGGGTTGAGGAACCGCTCGAAGATCAGGCCGTGGGCCAGCGGGTCGAGGTCGGTGATGCCCATCGCGTAGGCGATGAGCGCGCCCGCGGCCGAGCCTCGGCCGGGGCCGACCCGGATGCCGTTGGCCTTGGCCCAGTTGATGAAGTCGGCGACCACCAGGAAGTAGGACGGGAAGCCCATCTGGAGGATGACGTCGATCTCGAACTCCACCTGCCGGGTGTGGACCTCGTCGACGCCGTCCGGGAACCGGCGGCGCATGCCCGCCCAGACCTCTTCGCGGAAGTAGTCCGCCTCGGTCTTGCCGTCCGGGACCGGGTAGCGCGGCATCAGGTTCTGGAAGGCGAACATGCCGGTCGTGTCGACCTTCTCGGCGACCAGCAGGGTGTTGCGGCACCCCTCCTGCCAGGCGTCGGACGAGTCGATCGCGCGCATCTCCTCCGGCGACTTCAGGTAGTAGCCGGTGCCGTCGAACTTGAACCGGTTCGGGTCCTGGAGCGTCTTGCCGGTCTGCACGCACAGCAGCGCCTCGTGCGCCTCGCGGTCCTCGGCGTAGGTGTAGTGCGAGTCGTTGGTGACGACGAACGGGATGGCGAGCTTCTTGGCGATGACGAGCAGGCCGTCGCGGACCCGGCGCTCGATCTCGATGCCGTGGTCCATCAGCTCGACGAAGAAGTTGTCCGCGCCGTAGATGTCGCGCCACTTGGCGGCGGCCTCCAGGGCCTCCCGCTCGTGGCCGAGCCGCAGCCGCGTCTGCACCTCGCCGGACGGGCAGCCGGTGGTCGCCATCAGGCCCGCCGAGTGCTCGGCGATCAGCTCGGAGTCCATCCGCGGCCACTTGCCGAGCTGGCCCTCGGTGGAGGCCCGGCTGGAGACCTTCATCAGGTTGTGCAGGCCCTCGTTGGTGCGGGCCCAGATGGTCTGGTGCGTGTACGCGCCGCTGGCGGAGACGTCGTCGGACTTCTGGCCGGGGTCGCCCCACAGCACGCGCTGCTTGTTGAAGCGGGAGTCGGGCGCCATGTAGGCCTCGATGCCGATGACCGGCTTGACCCCGGCGGCGGTCGCCTGCTTGAAGAAGTCGTAGGCGCCGTACATGTTGCCGTGGTCGGTGATCGCGGCGGCGGGCATGCCCATCCGCTCGCACTCGGCGAACATGTCCTTCAGCTTCGCCGCGCCGTCGAGCATCGAGTACTCGGTGTGCACGTGGAGGTGCACGAACGAGTCAGCCACGCCAGAACCCCCTTGCGGACCCGCACGGAACTCGGGTGGCGGAACGGGCGCGCCACCGCCCGTCGCACACTAGTCCGACCGTGTCGGCGGCCACCACTCGACGGGCCGATGGCGCGGAGATCACGGTGGGCGGGTAGCGTTCGGAGGTGTGGTAACGCCGGATCCCGTCGACGCACGTCTGCTCGCGCTGCTCGCCGAATCGGGCCGGGCGGCGGTCCACGAGCTGGCGGCGAAGCTGGGCATGGACCCCCGCGAGGCGGCGACCCGGCTCATCACCCTGTCCGGCAGCGGGCTGCCCCTGCTGGTCGGCGTGGAGTGCGACCCGAACGGCATCCGGACGGCCCTGGCCAACAGCGTGGCCTGGGGCAGCTACACCGGCCCCGGCGGCTCCGGCCAGCAGCCCTCCGGCCAGGTCCGCGGCACGCCCAGCGGCCCGTACCCGCAGCAGGGCGCGGCGCGCGGCACGCCGTCCGGGCCCTACCCCCCGTACACGCCCGCCCAGGGCCCGCCCAGCCAGCCGTTCCCGGCCCAGCCCCAGTCGGGTCCCGTCCCGGTGCCGGAGCCGATGAGCACGTGGGGCGTGCCCGGCACCTCCGGGTGGGCGCGGGGCGACCAGCAGCCCGCGCCGCGCTCCCGCACCGGCAAGATCGGCAGCACCCTGGCGACCGAGGGCCTGGAGGGCGCCCGGTTCACCATCCAGCTCGTCGAGGTGGTGGACCCGGCCGACTTCCTGTTCACCGCGGCGGGCTACAAGCTCGCGCCCGGCGAGCGGGCCGTGGTCGTGCACACCGAGCTGGCCAACACCGGCAAGGTCCCGTTCAACGCGCTGCCGGACATGTACCTGGTGCTGATGACCACGACCGGCGAGACGGTCACCAAGGCGCCGGTGTCGCTGTCGTCCCGGCCGCCGCACAAGATCGGCGTGCAGCCGGGCGAGACGGCGGGCGGGCACACCGTCTACGTGCTGCCCGAGGAGACGGGGATCTTCTCGGTCCGCTGGAGCGCCCGCCCGGAGCCCGACCTGAACACGCTGGTCTGGACGATCGACGACTAGTGCGCGGGCACCGCGGCCGGCGCGCCGCCGTCACCCGCGTCGTCCCGGGTGATGCCCACGTCGCCCCTGGTCAGGACCGCGAACAGCACCCCGGCCAGCACCGCCGCCGACCCCATCACGACCACCATCGGCAGCAGGCTCCCGGACCCGCCCGCGCCGACCAGCGGCGCCATCAGCCCGCCGATCAGGAACGTCAGCACGCCCAGCACCGCCGACGCGCTGCCCGCGGCCTCCGGGTGCCGCGCCATGGCCAGCGTGGACGCGTTGGGCATGAGCAGCCCGACGCTGATGGTGAGCACGAACAGGGGCGGCAGGAACGTCGCCAGGCCGCCGCCGACCAGCGCGCCGACGACCAGCCCGACACCGCCGACCGCCGCGCCCGCCAGGCCGGCCCGCAGCAGCGGCCGCGGCATGACCCGGCCGGTCAGCCGCGTGTTGAGCAGGCCCGCCAGGAAGATCGCCACCGAGTTCGCGCCGAAGACGTAGCTGAACTGCTGCGGCGTCAGCCCGAACACGCCCTGGAGCACGAACGAGGCGCCCGAGACGTAGGCGAACAGCGAGCCCAGCGCCAGGGCCGACGCCAGCGCGTAGCCGAGGAACTTCCGGTCGGCCAGCAGTCCGCCGAACACCCGGAGGGTCAGCGCCAGGTTCGCGGGCCGGCGCTTGTCCTTCGGCAGCGTCTCCGGCAGGCCGAACGCCAGCAGGAGCAGCAGCACGAACGCGATCAGGGCCAGCGCGACGAACGTGCCGCGCCAGCTGGTGAACCGCAGGAGCTGCCCGCCCAGCACCGGCGCCAGCACCGGGCCCATGCCGTTGACCAGCATCAGCAGTGACATGAAGCGGGCCATGGCCAGGCCCTCGAACCGGTCGCGGGCCACCGCCAGGGCCACCACGAACCCGGCCGCCACGCCGAGCCCCTGGAGCAGCCGCAGCCCGGAGAAGGCGAGCGCGCTCGGCGCCGTGGCGCACACCAGCGAGATGACGACGTAGCTGCCGATGCCCACCAGCAGCGGTCGCCGCCGGCCCCACGAGTCGGACAGCGGTCCGACCAGCAGCTGCCCGAGGGACATGCCGATGATGAAGGTGGTCAGCGAGAGCTGGACCTGCGACTCGCTCGTCCCGAACTCCCGGGCCATCTCCGGGAACGCGGGCAGGTAGGCGTCGATGGAGAGCGGTCCCAGGCAGCACAGGGTGCCCAGGAGGGCCACTAGGCGGGCCTTGTTGTCCATGGCTGTCTGTCCCCCAGTTCTGTTGGTAAAAGCTTCGCAAGACGAAGCAACCGGGGAACAGCGATATGGTTCAGGTCACGTCGATTCAGTGACTTTCGACGCGGAGCAACTCCAGGGCGTTCGCCAGGTCTTCCGGGTACTCGCTGGTGAACTCCACCCACTGGCCGTCGGCCGGGTGGTGGAAGCCCAGCGTGCGGGCGTGCAGCCACTGCCGGGTGAGGCCGAGGCGCTTGGCCAGCACCGGGTCGGCCCCGTAGGTGAGGTCGCCGACGCACGGGTGGCGCAGCGCCGAGAAGTGCACGCGGATCTGGTGCGTGCGGCCGGTCTCCAGGTGCACGTCCAGCAGCGACGCGGCCCGGAACGCCTCGACCACCTCGTAGTGCGTGACGCTGGGCTTGCCGCCGGCCACCACGGCGAACTTGTAGTCGTGCTTCGGGTGCCGGTCGATGGGCGCGTCGACGGTGCCCTTGATCGGGTCCGGGTGGCCCTGCACCAGCGCGTGGTACAGCTTCTCGACGGTCCGCTCCTTGAAGGCGTGCTTCAGGGCGGAGTAGGCGCTCTCGCTCTTGGCGACCACCATCACGCCGGTCGTGCCGACGTCCAGCCGGTGCACCACGCCCTGCCGCTCGGCGGCGCCGGAGGTGGCGATCCGGATGCCCGCCGCGGCCAGGCCGCCCACCACCGTCGGCCCGGTCCAGCCGGGGCTCGGGTGCACGGCCACGCCCACGGGCTTGTCGACCACGATCACGTCATCGTCCTCGTGCAGGACCACCAGGCCCTCCACGGGCACGGCCTGCACCTGCACCGGGCGCTCGGGCTCGGGGAGGGTGACCTCCAGCAGCGCGCCCGCGACCAGGCGGTCCGACTTGCCCGCCGGCCGGCCGTCCAGCGCCACGTCGCCCGACTCGGTCAGCGCCGCCACCGCGGTGCGCGACAGGCCCAGGAGCTTGGCCAGGCCCGCGTCCACGCGCATGCCGTCCAGGCCGTCCGGCACGGGCAGGTTGCGGTAGCCGCTCACTTCTTCTTCTCCACCTTGGTGCCGTCGTAGTCGCGCTGGAGCAGGGCCATCAGCACGATCACGCCGCCGCCCACGCAGATGGCCGAGTCGGCCAGGTTGAACACGGGGAAGAAGTTGCCCCACGGGTCGAGCACCGAGATGAAGTCGACCACGCCGCCGCGCAGCGGGCCGGGCGCGCGGAAGATGCGGTCGACCAGGTTGCCCGTCGCGCCGCCCAGGATGAGGCCGAGGCCGATGGCCCAGCCGACCGACCGCAGCCGGCGGGCGATCCACAGGATGAAGCCGACCACGCTGCACGCGATCAGCGCGAGGATCACCGTCCAGCCCTCGGCCAGGCCGAACGCCGCGCCGGTGTTGCGGATCAGCGGCAGGTAGAGCAGGCCGCCGAACAGCTCGACCGGGTCGCGGCCCTCCAGCCGGTCCACCGCGATGACCTTGGTGACCAGGTCGAGCGCCAGCACGAGCGGCGCGATGACGGCCAGCAGGGCGACGCGGCGCTTGGGCAGCGGCGCCTCCGGTTGGTCCGCGGCGTCGGGCTCGGTGTTGGGCTCAGTGCTCACCTGCCCCATTGTCCAGCATCCCCGTCAGCGCAGGAACGGCGGGAGCGGGCGCACGTCGTCGACCGGCGCCCACCGGCCGTCCCGCACCTCGTACGCGAACCGCGAGCCCTCGGTGACCAGCTTGCGCAGCGCCTCGACCAGCCGGTCGACGTGCTCCGCGGTGGTGCCCAGCCCGATCGAGGCCCGCAACGCGCGCCCGCCGGCCAGCCGCTGGACGGCCACGTGGGCGCAGAACGCGCCGTCGCGCACGCCGATGCCGTGCTCGGCGGACAGCGCCGCCGCCAGGTAGCCGACGTCCTGCGAGCCCACCGTGAAACCGACCACGCCCACCCGGTCGTGCCCGGCCCCGAACAGCGACAGCTCCGTCACGCCGGGCACCGACCGCAGGCCCTCGCGCAGCCGCTCCAGCAGCACCCGCTCGTGCTCCCGCGTCTGCGCCCAGCTGCGGCCCAGCACGTCGCAGGCGGTGGCCAGGGCGTGCACGCCCACCACGTTCGGGGTGCCCGCCTCGTGCCGCTCGGGCCCGTTCGACCAGGCCACGCCCAGCCGGTCGCCGTGGTCGGTGACGCGGGCCGTGGCGCCGCCGCCCACCAGGTACGGCTCGGCGGCCTGGAGCCAGTCGGACCGGCCGACCAGCGCGCCCGCGCCGAACGGGGCGTACAACTTGTGCCCGGACACCACGGCGTAGTCGACGTCGAGCGCGCGCAGGTCCACGGGCCGGTGCGGCGCGAGCTGGGCGGCGTCCAGCGCGATGCGCGCGCCGTGGTGGCGGGCCACCCGCACCACCTCGGCCACCGGCCACACCTCGCCGGTGACGTTCGACGCCCCGGTCACCACCACCAGGCGCGGCCCGACCGGCGCCTCGCGCAGCGCCCGGTCCAGCGCCGGCACCACCGCGGCCGGGTCACCGGGCGTCCGCAGCCGCCGCACGTGCGGCCCGCGCCACGGCAGCAGCGCCGCGTGGTGCTCGGTGTCGAACAGCACCACCGCCGTCCGCTTCGGCAGGCTCCTGGCCAGCAGGTTCAGCGCGTCGGTGGTGTTGCGCGTGAACACCACCGCGTCGTTGGACCGGGCGCCCAGGAACCGCCGCACGGCCTCCCGCGCCTGCTCGTACACCCTGGTGGTCACCTGCGACGCGAACCCGGCCCCGCGGTGCACGCTCGCGTACCAGGGCAGCAGCTCGTCCACGGCGTCCCGCACCTGCTCCAGGCACGGCGCGCTGGCCGCGTGGTCCAGGTTCGCGTACTCGACCCGCTCGCCCGTCAGCACCGGCACCTTGAGCGAGGCGCCCACCGTCCGGGGCAGCGCCACACCGACGAAAGGGGAAACGGCAACGGTCACGACACCCTCCAGGAGTTCCGGGACCCCACCGGAGGCCCGCGCTTGCCGCACGCCCGACGCGCGCGACCAGGTCCTCACCGAGGGCACCCCACCGCGGTGAGGAGGGTTGCCGGCCAGCGAGCTCGGGCTTGGCGCTGGCACTCATGACCTTCCCCACCACCGTAACCGCCTCCCCACCCTCCCACCACCCCGCCCAAATCCTGAGACCGCGCGAGTCGTACGTTCGGAACGCGCGAGTCGTACGTTCAGGACCATCGTGTCGAACGCTCAGGACCCCCGAGTTCAGCGTTCGCGTCACCACATGGGTGCCTGAACGCTGAACTCGGGGGTCCTGGACGTACGACACGGTCGACCGGAACGTACGACTCGCGCGGTCAGGGGAGGCCGGCGTCGCCCTTCCAGCGGGCGAACCGCCCGGCCCGGTCCACCGCCCGGATGCGCTGCTCGGTGGCCGTGCGCGCGGTGTCCGTGCACACCACCAGCAACTGGTCGTGCTCCTGCAACCGCGTGGTCGGCTGGGGCGTGAACCCCTTCTCGTCCCGCACCACCAGGCTCACCGACGACCCCGGCGGCAACCGCAGCTCGGACAGGTACACGCCGTGCAGCTTGGACCCCCGCTGGATGCGCACCTGGAGCAGCTCCGCCCCCAGCGAGTCCAGCGCCGACGAGTCGACCTGCACCTCCCGCGCCTCACCCGTCCGGACCAGCTTCAGCCACTTCGCCAGCCACGGCAGCGTCGTCCCCTGCACCACCGTCAGCACGACGACCAGCACGAACACCGCGTCCACCAGCCGCTGCGCCCCCGGCACCCCCTGGATCAGCGGTATCAGCGCGAACACGATCGGCACCGCCCCGCGCAGCCCCGACCACGAGATGAACACCTGCTCCCGCCACGGCACCCGGAACGGCAGCGCCGCGCACAGCACCGACAGCGGCCGCGCCACCAGCACCAGCACCACGCCCGCCACCAGCGCCGGCACCACCGCGTCGAGCAGCCGACCGGGTGAGGCGTACAGCCCGAGCAGCACGAACAGCCCGATCTGGGACAGCCACCCCAGCCCCTCGGCGAACGACAGCGTGTCCGACCGGTGCGGCAGCCGCGCGTTGCCGAGCACCAGCGCCGAGATGTACACCGCGAGGAACCCGGATGCGTGCGCGAGGTCGCCCGCCGTGTACGCCAGCACGCACACCGCCACCGTGGCCAGCGGGTACAGGCCGGTCGCGGGCAGTGCCGCCCGGCGCAGCCCCACGCCGCCCAGCCACCCCAGCGCCACACCGATCACGCAGCCCGCGACCAGTTCGTAGAGCATCAGCAGCGGCGCGGTCCAGGTGATCGGGTCGGGCGCCGCCAGCAGCACGACGGCGATGTAGACCGGCGCGTCGTTGATGCCGGACTCCAGCTCCAGCGGCCCGATGAGCCTCTTGCCCACCCCCACCCCGCGCAGCACGCTGAACACCGCCGCCGCGTCCGTGGACGACAGCACCGCGCCCCACAGCAGGGCCGTGCGCCAGTCCATGTCCAGCAGGAAGTGCAGCCCGAACCCCGTGACCGCGATGCTGACCCCGACGGACACTGTGGACAGTGCCACGCCCAGCCCCAGCGCCGGCCGCACGTCGCGCCACCGCGTGGTCAGCCCGCCCTCGGTGAGGATCAGCACGAGCGCGGCCGTGCCGAGCGACCGGGTGAGGTCCGCGTCCTCGAACTCGATGCCCAGCACCGACTCGCCCAGCAGCACGCCGATGCCGAGGTAGAGCAGGAGCGACGGCAGGCCGAGCCGGATGGACAACCGCACCGCGATGACCGAGAGCAGGAGCACCGCGGCGGCGATGCCGAGGAACGCCGTCACACCACCCACTCGACCTCCTGTCGTCGCACGTCGCCGCCATTCTCCCCGGTGCCGCCGATCTGGACTAATCCGGCACCAGCCGAACGACGCTACCGGCGACCGCACCCGCCCGGGCACGGTAGGAGGACCTCCACACCCTGCGGGAGAAAACGTGAGACTGCGAACGATCCCCGTCGTGCTGGCCACCGCCGGCGCGCTCCTCGGCTCGGGCCCGGCCACCGCCGCCCCGGCCGGTCCCGACATCCCGGTCGCCGCCCTCCAGGCCGACCTCGACCAGCTCCAGGCCATCGCCACCGCCAACGGCGGCAACCGGGCGCACGGCAGGCCCGGCCACCTCGCCTCGGTGAACTGGATCAAGTCCAAGTTGGACGCCGCCGGCTACACCACGCGGCTCCAGTCGTTCAGCCGCAACGGCGCCACCGGCTACAACCTGATCGCGGACTGGCCCGCCGGCGACGCGAACGCCGTCGTCATGCTCGGCGGGCACGTGGACAGCGTCACCTCGGGTCCGGGCATCAACGACAACGGCACCGGCTCCGTGAGCCTGCTGGAGGTCGCCCTCGCCGTCCGGTCCACCGGCTTCCAGCCGAGCAAGCGCCTGCGCTTCGCCTGGTGGGGCGCCGAGGAGCTGGGCCTGGTCGGCTCCACGCACTACGTCAACTCGTTGTCCACAACGGACCGGTCGCGCATCAAGGCGTACCTGAACTTCGACATGACCGGTTCGCCGAACCCCGGCTACTTCGTCTACAGCGCCTCCGGCCAGCCGGCGGGGTCGGCGCAGCTCCAGCAGCTCCTCCAGGGCTACTTCGGCTCCCTGGG
Organism: Actinosynnema sp. NPDC059797; assembly: GCF_042732085.1. NCBI lineage: Bacteria > Bacillati > Actinomycetota > Actinomycetes > Pseudonocardiales > Pseudonocardiaceae > Actinosynnema > Actinosynnema sp. NPDC059797. The sequence goes on along the minus strand of NZ_JBHWIE010000011.1, from coordinate 3,202 downwards.
CGTGCCGACCGAGCTGACCAGCGTGGGCGGTCGTTCGGACCACGCGGCGTTCGCCCGCGCGGGCATCCCGGTCGGCGGCACGTTCACCGGCGCCGAGGGCACCAAGACCGCCGCCCAGGCCCAGAAGTGGGGCGGCACCGCGGGCCAGGCGTTCGACCGCTGCTACCACCGCTCCTGCGACACCACGGCCAACGTCAACGCCACCGCCCTGGACCGCAACGCCGACGCGATGGCGCACGCGGCCTGGGCGCTAGCCGCCTAGCAGCCGCTCCAGCACCTCCGAGCCGGTGGCCGGGGCGAGGTCCACCTGCACGACCTTGTCCCGGCCGCGCTCGCCGGCCACCACCGCCACGTCCCGGGCCCGCACGCCGAAAGCCCTGGCCAGCGCCTTGCGCACGGCCTCGTTCGCCTTGCCCTCCACGGCCGGCGCGGCGACCGCGACGACCAGCGCGCCGTCGCCCCACCGCCCGCCGACGGCCTCCCGCTTGGCGCCGGGCTTGACCCGCACCGCGAACCGGAACCCGTCACCCACGGCTCGTCACCAGGGCCAACGTCTCCTCCAGCAGCGCGCGCCGGGCCGCGACCACCTCCGGCGCGGCCGCCAGCAGCTGCGCCTGGCCCAGGTAGATCGAGTAGGCGAGGACGGCCCGGTGGCGCGCCACGTCCCCGGCGAAGCCCAGGTCCCGGAGCATCCCCTCCAGGTAGTCGACCCGCCGGGCGGTGACCCGGGCCAGCACGGGCGCCACGACCGGGTGATCCTTGGCCGCGAGCACGGCCAGCTCGACCGCGCTGTGCTCGACGGCCTCCAGCACGGTGCCGAACAGCAGCCGCAGCCGCTCCGCTGGGCCCTCCACCGCCCGCACCAGCTCGATGACCGCCTCGGTGTGCTCCCGCTCCCAGCGCTCCAGAGTGGCCTTGAGCAGGGCTTCGCGGTTCGGGAAGTGCCAGTAGGCGCTGCCCTTGGTCGCGCCCAGCCGCGCCGCGAGCGGTTCCACCGCGACCGCGGCGACCCCTCCCTCGGCCAGTGCCCGCAGCGCCACCCCGGTCCAGTCCTCCGGCGTCCTCCGCGTCACCCTTCCGTACGCTACCGGACCATACGGCACCGTATGGAGGGTGGAACATGATCAGGAACGTCCACACGCGCCTCATCCCGAACGCCGGCCGGCTGGTCGACCGCATCACCGAGCTGTGGCCGGCGCCCCCGTGGCCGGCCCTCGTCCTCGACCGCCCCCTGGGTCCGGGCGCGACCGGCGGCCACGCGTTCGTCCGCTACCGCTGCACCAGCTACGTCCCGGGCCAGCGGATCGAGTTCGCCTTCGACCCGAGCATCGGCCTGATCGGCACGCACACCTTCGAAGCCGTGCCCGGCGGCCTGCGCCACACCCTCGTCGGCAGCACCAGGGGCTGGACCCGCCTGACCTGGCCACTGGGCATCCGCCACCTGCACGACGCCCTGATCGAGGACCTCCTGGACAACGCCGCGCGGGCCGCCGGCCACCCACCTGTTCACCCGAACAGGTGGTCTCCGTGGGTCAGGTTGCTGCGCTCCCTCGCCAAGAGGAAGGTCTGACCGGATTTCCTCCACAACCCGCGGTCCCACCCGTCTACCCGTTGCCGGGCGCAGACCACGAGGGGGGAGGGTTCGTGACGGCGGAAGACCCCGACGACCACGCAGCCACCTTCACCGACTTCTACCACCGCGAGCGCACGCGCCTGTTCAGGTTCGCGGCGGTGATGTCACCGCACCTGGACCACGAGTCCGCGGTGCAGGAGGCGTTCGTCAGCGCGTGGCGGAACTGGCCGGTGATCACGGCGACGTCGAGGCGTGCTTGGCTGGTGAAGGTGATCCGCAACCTGCTCGTCGACCAGGCGCGCCGGTGGGAGAGGCCCAGCGAGCTGACCGACGAGGTCCGCGGCGCGTGCCGGGTCCTGGTGCAGCGCCACCGGGACGCCGAGACGTGGCACGAGCTGACCAGCACCCTGGCGGCCGTGTCGGGCCTGCCGGACCACCTGCGCACCGCCCTGGCGCTGCGGTTCTGGGACTTCGACGACGACGAGATCGCCGAGGTCCTGGGCTGCCGGCGCGAGTCGGTGCGCAGGTACGTGTCCGAGGCCAGGGCGCGGATCACCGAGCAGGTCGGCAACGAGGAGCGACGGGTGCGGGGACGCGGGAAGGGGACGGGATGACGGACGAGCTGGACCCCCGGCTGGACCACCTGCGGGCGGAGCTGTCCGAGGCGATCCCGGAGGACCCCGCCCCCGACGACCTGGGCGTGGCGGCGATCATGGCGCAGTCCTCGCCCCACGACCGCCAGGCCGCCCTGGTCGTGGCGGCCAGGGAGGGTTCGACCGAGGCCCTGAACACCCTGGTGGCCGAGCTGACCCCCCTGGTCTGGCACGTGGCGCGCGGCAACGGCCTGGACCGGACGACCGCCGAGGACGTCGTGCAGACGGTCTGGCTGAGCCTCCTCCGCCACCTGGACCGCCTCCAGGAACCACGAGCCGTGGCCGGCTGGCTGATCGTCGCGACCCGCCGCGAAGCCCAACGGGCGTGGCGCGACCAGAACGGCCGCCCGGCCCTCTCCACCGACTCGGCCCTGGACATGCCGGACGACCGCTGGCTACCGGAAGCGGAAGCCCTGCGAGACGACCGCGACCGCCGCCTCTGGCAAGCGTTCAACAAGATGACGCGCAAGTGCCAGGAACTCCTCCGCCTCACCGTCCTGGCGGGCCGCGCGGACTACCGAGCGGTAGCCGAAGCCCTCTCCATGCCCCGCGGCTCGATCGGCCCCACGAGGGGCAGGTGCCTGGACACCCTCCGCCAACGCCTGAAGGGCGAAGACCTCCTCTAACCCCACACCGGCCCAACGCATGACACACCGGCCCCGAACGCATGACACACGCGTCCCGAACGCATGACACGCGGGCTCTGAACGCATGACACGCCGGTCCCCAACGCATGACACGCCCGACCGGAACGTACGACTCGCCGGTCCGGAACGTACGACTCACCCGACCTGAACGTACGACTCGCGATGTCCCACTGGACGACTCGCGATGTCCGACTGGAGGACACGCGAGTTAGGCGGGACTGGCGGGGGCCGACGAGGCCCGATTTGACATGGGTTCGAGTGCCATAGGCTGGTCGGAGCCGGCAGTTTTTGTGTGAGGATGTTCCCGACGTTTTATGGAGTGTTGTTCT